>QLUI01000065.1 GCA_018725345.1 Bacillota bacterium
GCAGTGCCACAATTTTTGCAGGCGCCGTTTTCCAGATTCATTTCGCTGATAACAAAACCTACTCTTTCAGTATAGCACGAGTTCTCTGTGTCTACAAAAGCGGGTAAAGGTCACAAAATGATTCTCCCCTTTCTGAGAGCTTGCCCAGCAAACTCGCAGATCTGCCAGGTCTCTAGATCATTGCCTTAACCAAATCCTGCCTGCTTATGATGCCTACCAGTTTGCCATCCTGTCCCACAACCGGTAAACGGTTAACCTGCCGCTCCACCATAATAGTGGCGATATCTTCCATGGACGCATTTTCTTTTACGGTATAGACTTTGCTAGTCATCACTTCCGCAACTTTGGTGGCCGTCATTTTTTTCAGATCATTAACTATACGCTGCGGGTTTTCTAAGTAAATTACACCACCCAAAATTTCTAAGAAAGCAGGCATATGCACCTTTTTATCTCGATGAATCAGATCTCCTTCAGTAATCATGCCCACCACACGGTGTTCCTCATCAACCACAGGCAACCCGCTGACTTTATGCTCCACCAGCAGACGGGCCACCTCAGTAACCGAAGCAGTCAAAGTCACAGTGACAACATCTCTAGTCATTACTTCTCTCGCCAACATTTTTACCTACTCCTCTCTCAATATGTATTTTTTGCTGTTTCCAAATATGCCTGGGAAATTTGCTCAATTACATCACTGGCTAGTAAAGCCGACTGACCGGAGAAACGAACAGCCAAATCGCCGGCTAACCCATGCAAGTAAACGCCTAGACGGGCAGCGCCAACTGCATCTACACCCTGAGCTATAAGAGCTGCCAGCAACCCCGTCAAAACATCGCCACATCCTGCCGTAGCCATTCCGCTGTTGCCGGTCACATTAAAGGACGTTTCCCCATCTGGGCTACAGATTAAACTATGGGCACCCTTCAACACTACAACGCTGCGGAAAATTTTAGCCATTTCCCGTACCGCACCCAACCTGTCAGCCTGAATCTCCGCGATACCGCAGGAAAGCAATCTGGCGGCTTCACCGGGATGGGGCGTCAGTATCACCGGCGCCCTCCGGTCAGCCAAAAGCCCGGGATGAGCGGCTAGTAAATTTAGGGCATCGGCATCAAGCACCACAGGTAGAGGGAATTCTGAGAGGACACCTGAGAGAACCGGCAGAATCTCCTCATTTTGCGTCAAGCCGGGACCCACCGCCATTGCCTGACAAGAGGACCACTTCTCCCGCAAAATATCAAGTGCTTCTCTCTGAAGATAGCCTGAGCTGCTTTCAGGTAGCGGAATTGTAATAGCTTCTGTAACCTGCGCGGCGACAATGTGCTGCGCACTGCGCGGTGTAGCAGCAAGCAGTAGACCGCACCCGCCCCTTAGCGCTGCGCGAGCCGCCAGAGTCAGAGCGCCCGACATCCCCAAGGATCCGCCGACCAATAGCACTGTACCGAAAGTTCCTTTATGAGCGTCGGCTGGCCTGTGCGGTATAAAACTGCCGACTGTAGCCGCTGTAAGCAAAGTACAAGGCGAGCCGGTAAGCAGTGCCGGCGGAATGCCAATCTGCGCAACTTCCAGTCTGCCTGTAAAAGCTGCGCCGGGAAAGAGCAAAAGCCCTTGTTTGGGCAGCCCAAAAGTTATAGTCATATTAGCCTGTACAGCAATGTTGCGGATTTTCCCAGTGTCCGCGCAAACGCCGGAAGGAATATCGACAGACAGTACCGGAGCCTTGCCGGCATTTATCAACGTTATTATCGCTGCATAAAACGAATCTACATCCCTGGTAATCCCGGTACCAAGCAAAGCATCCACTACCAGATCTGCCTGATGGAGGGCTGCTGCTAACGCTGCTAGCGCCCCTTCCTCCCGCAAGTTTCGGTGAAAAATCCCCAGTTTTTGCAAAATAGAAAGATTAACAAAAGCATCACCTTCATATTCATTCAACGAGGCGGTCGTCCAGACCGATACATTCTTTTCCTGAAAGAGATGGCGTGCCGCCACAAAACCATCACCACCGTTATTACCGCGCCCGGCAACAATAACGATATTGGCGCCACTTTCAGTTTGGCGAATCACCTCCACCACGCGCAGACCCGCATTTTCCATAAGCACCACGCTTGGTATCCCATAGTCGCTAGTAGCCTGCAGATCAATTTCACGCATCTTAGCAGCCGTGACAACATCCATCCTATAATCACCCCTAGCTCAAAGAAAGGCTCCTACCCGTTTCTATCTCTGAGAAAAGCTAACCGCAAGCGCGTCCACAACCACCGCCGGCATGAATGTGGCCACGCCCCGTTTCCATCACTGTGATATCAGAAATAGTTTCGTTGACGGCAACAAGCAATTCATCTAAGTTATTCTTTGCTGCAAAATAGGCGTTGATTTCGGAATTAGCTAGCATTTGCCTCTGGTGTGTCGCCAATTCACCTATTTGTTCTTCCATAATATTATTCCCCTGCAGCTTGCTGTCACGTAAAGTCTGTTGCAGTTCGTTTGACTTTTTAAGCAAATTGTTTGCTTCTTCGCTTACATCCATCGCCTCTTTTACACGGACAAACTCTTTGTATTGTTCCGATGCCAAGATAGCCTTTGCCAAATCTTTTGCTAATAACAAAGGGTTCATATTTTTCTCCTTTCACTCTTTCTCCTCACCAATGTGTAGACTGCTTATAAACCACCATCTGCGTTGTTGTTGCTGCGATCCTCAATCCTACGCACATCCGTGTACGCCTACGTTTCGGTCCTCATCACGACTAGCATCTGACTATTTCTAAGCAGTTAATAATCTTTACCGGCCTGAGCTATTATCTTCTATTTTTCGTTTCGCTTGTTTTTCAAATCTTCAATAGCTTTATGCAGCGCATCTGCCGCCAAGTTCGAACAATGCATCTTATTTTCCGGCAGGCCGCCCAACTCTTCAGCCACCTTTTTATTAGTGATTTCTAGTGCTTCGTCGAGGTTTTTACCCTTGACCATCTCTGTTACCACACTGCTGGTAGCGATGGCTGCACCACAACCAAAGGTTCTGAATTTAACATCTTCAATTATATCTTGGTCGTTTACTTTAATATAGATGCGCATAATGTCCCCGCACTTCATATTCCCCACTTCACCTACACCATCCGCATTTTCAATCTCTCCCACATTGCGCGGATTAGTGAAGTGTTCCATTACTTTCCCCGAATACATCTTATCCACCCCCTATTCCTTTTTGCTGCTTGCGTAGAAAGGAGACATGGAACGCAACCGCGCCACAATCTCCGGCATTACTTCCAACACGTAATCAATTTCTTCTTCAGTATTATCCGCACCAAGGGTCATGCGTAGCGATCCGTGAGCCAGTTGATGATCAAGACCCATGGCTAACAGCACATGAGACGGATCGAGCGAGCCTGATGTACAGGCGGAGCCACTGGAGGCAGCAATTCCTTTCAGGTCAAGACTGAGAATCATCGACTCCCCTTCCACATACTTGACAGAGACATTCACATTGCCTGGCAAACGTTGCTCCGGGTGACCATTTAACTTGGTATCTTCAATTTTCAGCAGGCCCTGAATCAGTTTATCACGCAGTGAACTTATTCTGGCTGCCCGTTTTTCCCTATCGGCAACGACCACTTCCACCGCCTTGCCCATTCCGATTATCCCCGGTACGTTTTCTGTACCCGGACGCATTTTCCGCTCCTGAGCACCGCCAAAATTAAAGACGGCCAGCTTGGTACCCTTACGCACATACAAGATACCGGCTCCCTTAGGCCCGTAGAATTTATGGGCCGACAGTGACAGCAGGTCACAATATAGGTCGTTTACATTCAGGGGGAGCAAACCAATCGCCTGTACGGCGTCAGTATGAAAGATTATTCCTCGCTCACGAGCCAGTTTACCGATTTCAGCAATCGGCATCACCGTTCCCACCTCGTTGTTAGCCATCATAATCGAAATGAGAATGGTTTTATCTGTAATGGCCGCTTCCACATCTTTGGCACTAACCATTCCATATTCATCCACAGGCAGCAGTGTGAGCTCATAGCCTTCTTTTTGCAAAGCAAGACAAACATCAAGCACCGCATGATGTTCTACTGCGCTAGTAATCAAATGATTGCCTTTTTTTTGCAGCGCACGAGCTACGCCGCGGATGGCGATGTTATCAGATTCCGTGCCACCGGAAGTAAAGACAATTTCCCGCGGTTCGGCGCCAATCCCGGCCGCCACCTTCTCTCGTGCCACTTCCAGCGCTTTTTTTGTTTCACGACCAAAAGAATGAATACTTGACGGATTACCGTAAAATTCTGCGAAATAAGGAACCATCGCATCCAGGACATCAGGATTAACCTGTGTGGTAGCTCCGTGGTCAAGATAGATTTTTTTCATCTCGTCAGCCTCCTATGTAGAGTCGGCCGGCGTATTTATCACATCGGCCAACGTAATCTCATCCAATACTTCCGACATCCTGTCCCGCAACCTCTCCCAGATGCCCCGGGTAAGACAGGCAGCAATTCTTCCGCAGACTTCACCATTGCCTTCACCCACACACTCGACAGGAGCAATGGGCCCTTCCAGCACACGCAGCACATCGCCCACCTTAATTTCTTCCGGCGGTCGGGCTAGAGCATAGCCTCCCTTAGCTCCTCGCACTGATGTAATCAACCCTGCTCGGCGCAGAGGCAGAAATATTTGTTCCAGAAATTGATAAGAAAGTCCCTCCCGCGCGGCAATTTCGCGCAGTGAAATCGGTCCGGCTCGGAATTCCAACGCCAGAATCGTCATAGCGCGAACACCATTTTCTCCTTTAGCAGTAACCTTCATCTATGCTTACCTGCCAAATCCCGATAAAATTACTCGGCTTTTCCTCAGCGTACCAGAACGTACCGCTATAGTCAAGAGAAAGTCCATTTATTTGCATAAATATTTATCTTGGTTTTTCTTTTGGGTTAAGGCCCCACCTCTAAGCGAAGCGTAGGTGGGAATTTTTAATCAGGTGGAGTAGACTCTCCACCTGATTCCCCGATGTTTAAGCTTTGCTTAAACGAGTTCACTATTCTGTAAAACATTATGTAGCTACAACCTGTGCCACGGCGTACTCCCGGCAGTGGCTCAGGGAAAGAACAATTTCCTTAAGGCCTAGTTCCTCTGCTCTTTGAGCAGCCTTACCGTGCAAGGATACGACAGGCTCACCACTTGGCAAAGATAAAATTTCCACATCAGTCCAAGCGATTGAACCCTGTCCTACCCCCAGTGCTTTAAAGACTGCCTCTTTTCCGGCAAAGCGGACGGCCAAATGTTTTCCCGCATGAGAGCGAGCCGCCAATTGGCGGACTTCACGCTCAGTAAAGAGTCTTTTCAGAAAAAGCCGCGGCCGTTTGTGATAGGCCCGGCTCACTCTTTGTATTTCAATGATATCAACACCACAACGCACCAAGCAAACCCCTCTCCATCCATTCTTCCCTGAAAATCTCCACTTGAACCTCTCTCATAGATCCTCACCCTTAACCGCAAATTTATCTTATAAAGCTGCTTCAAATTTGTAGCCGATACCCCACACTGTTTTCAAATATGTGGGGTTTGCAGGATCTTTCTCTATTTTCTCTCGGATGCGCCTGATTAAAACTGTTACAGTGCCCGAATCGCCGAAATACTCGTTGCCCCAGACCATATCTAGTAGTTGGTCACGGCTATAAACCACCCCGGGATTATTAGCCAATACCCATAGCAAATCAAATTCTTTGGCTGTCAAGTATACGCTGACATTATTTAATTTTGTCCCCCGGGTCTTGCTATTAATATAGAGCCTTCCGTCATCAAATGTCCCTTCTTTTAAGCGCGGAGCCAAATCGTCTCCGCCAACCCGGCGCAGTACGGCTTTAACCCGCAGCGCCAGTTCCGAGGGACTAAACGGTTTGGTTACATAATCATCCACTCCCAAGTTAAAACCCATAGCTTTGTCTTCCAGCTCATCTTTGGCTGTGAGGATAATCACAGGAGTATTATCACCACGGCTGCGCATCATTCTGCAAACTTCAAAACCGTCCATTTCCGGCATCATCAGATCCAAAACAATTAGATCCGGTTGTTCAGTATCAATTTTTTGCATTGCTTCCTTACCGTCACAAGCATGAATAACACGATACGCATCTTTACGCAGGCTTTGTTCGACAATTCGCCTGATTTTAGGCTCATCATCAACTACCAATATTTTTGTTGTTTTGCTATTCATCGCTTTCTCCCCTCTCCAGCCTTATAAATGGAATCCGCACGGTGAATGTAGTTCCTTTGCCAAGTTCACTATTAACTGACACGCTGCCGTCATGCAGTTCTGCCAGCGTTTTCACAAGCGCCAGCCCCAAGCCTGTACCACCACGCCGACGCTTGAGCGACTCTTCTCCCTGTCTGAATTTTTCAAAGATATGCGGCATTAATTCCGGCGCGATCCCTTCGCCGGTATCTGCTACAGAAATGGCAGCAAAGCCCTTGTCTGCTTCTGCGAAAACTGTAATCTCTCCTCCCTCTTTAACAAATTTAATCGAATTGGAGATGAGATTACAAATTATTTGCCGTAGCCTTTCCGGGTCAGCCATTAGTAGCGGCAACTCAGATCTAGTAACCGTGAGACGGATATTGTTCTGGTAAGCAATGGCAGACATGGTGCGGCGCACAATACGAAAGACATCGTTTAAATCAACCTTCTCTTTTTCAACGCGCAAAGCACCCGCCTCAAACTTGGCCATATCCAAAATATCGCTGATTAAAATCATTAGCTGCTGAGCACTCGTTTTAATATCGAGCAAATCCTCTTTTTGCTCTCTGTTAAGCGGCCCGGGGATCTCGTCCAATAAAATCTCGCAAAAGGCCACAATAGCAGTGAGCGGCGTTTTCAATTCATGGGTGACTGTAGGCCATAAACTCACTTTTTAAACGGCTGTTTTCGCTTAACTTATAATTGAGCTGTGTAAGATATTTTTGTCCTTCCTGCAAGCGCAGGTTAGCTACTTCCATTTCCCGCGTACGAGATTTCACCTTACGCTCCATATTCTGATAAAGATCTTTTAAAGTGTTAACCATCACAGAAAATTCATGTGCGAGAGCAGCCACTTCTCCATATGCAGTAATCTCACCAAATTTAGCGTTTAAGTCACCTTTGCTCACCTGTTGCGCCATGCTTGCCATCTCCTGCAACGGGCGAATCACTAAACGAGCGGTTAAGACTGCACTTCCGAGCAGAATAGTGGCAAGCAAAATCAAACTGAAAATCAATAACCCGTTCCGGCTGTTAACCAGCGCGACCTGCGTTTCTCCCATAGGGATCTGCAGACTGATAGCTCCCGCTAGTTGCCCTACTTGCAGACCCTCACGCGGAAAACCAACGACATCCTGCTCGCCGGCAGGCTCGCCGTGACAGGCCAAGCAGGCCTGTTCCAGATAGATCGGTGTAATATAACGGAATACTTGTTTGCCATTCATCCTGTATTCTGTGTACAGCTCTGACAACTCGGGATTTTCCGCAAACTTGCTAAGCGCATCACGCTCGAATGTATCTGGTAAGTTTTCCGGATTACGGGCATTAAGCCTTGTCTGTTTAATGAGATAAGGTGTCCGAGCAGCTAAGAGGTCGCATGCCCCCTTGCCCGCTGCTACCGGATTTAAGTGTTTAAATTCAAAATTACCTGCGGCATCATAGTTAACCGTGTGCTGATTTTCTGCGATGAACGAACGCATGGATGCAAACTGCTCAGTCAAAGTAGCAGCTTTGTTTCTCAAGTGAGAAAACTCGCTACTCCTCAACTTCGCACTGCTCCAAAAAAAGTTCATCGTCAAAATAATAACTGTCAAAAAGCTTAAAATCCACAGATAACGCCACACAAGTGAACGCCTGTGCAGAAAAAACATAAACAAACCACCTTCGCCAAAACAAGAATAAGGGGGAATCCCCCGGAGCGTCCCCCTTGCAGAGGATCGTAGCTGTCCAAAATAAAATAATTTCCTATACAACAAGAAAAACGCTTCGAGCTTTTTAACATAAGATGCGTTTTTCTTGTCCGCTAGGGGCTGCCGCCACATCGCGTTGACCTGACGGTCCTGAGCACCCCGCGAGAATAAGGGGGAATCCCCCTTAACAACCCCCTTGCATAGGATCGTAGCTTCCCTGATGGATATAATTTCCTATGCAATTAAAAAACAGTCGTGTTAATTTCGGCAAAAGCAGTCTATTTCCTTTTTATCTCTTCATTGTCCTCGGC
>QLUI01000066.1 GCA_018725345.1 Bacillota bacterium
GCTGATTTCCTCCACAATAAAGGTCCCCGCAGTTCAATTCTTATTTCTGACTAACCCCAAAATCAGCCTTGCTGTTAAGATACTCGTATAGGAACGACATAAATTCATCAATCAGTCGATCCTGAGGGACTTTGCGCACTACTTCGCCGGCACAAAAAATCAGCCCTTGGTTCTTTCCGCCGGCAATCCCCAAATCTGCTTCCCTGGCTTCCCCGGGACCATTTACAACACAGCCCATTACTGCCAAGGTCAGCGGTTCGGTAATCTCCGCAACCCTTTGTTCCAACTCTTTTACTAATTCTATCAGGCTAATCTGGCAACGCCCACAAGTTGGACAGGAAATAACCCTCGGACCGAAACGCCGGATCTCCGCCGCAGCGAGAATTGCTTTAGCCACCCGAATTTCTTCGACAGGCGGGGCTGTCAAAGAAATTCTAATCGTATCACCCAGCCCAGACAATAGCAACGCTCCAATCCCTACTGCAGAATAAACCGTACCGCTAAAGGAAGAGCCCGCCTCTGTCACACCTAAATGTAACGGATAACGTGATTCTTTGGCAAACAACCTATTAGCAGCAACCGTTAGCGGGACTGAAGACGCTTTTAAAGATATCACCAAGTCGTAAAAACCATGCTTTTCAGCCATCCGGATGTGATCCATAGCTGATTCCAGCATTGCCTCAGGAGTCGCCTTGCCATATTTATCCAGCAATCTTTGCTCTAGCGAGCCGGCATTGACGCCTATTCGGATAGGAACCTGTTTCTCCCCCGCAAGGCTTACCACTTCCGCCAAGCGCTCTTCCCCACCTATATTACCGGGGTTAATCCGCAATTTCACCACTCCGGCACGAATGGCGCCCAAAGCAAAGCGGTGATTGAAATGGATGTCTGCCACAACGGGAAGCGCTGATTGTTTAATCAAGTCTGGCAGGACAGCAACCGCCCGTTGGTTTGGCACTGCAACACGCACCAGTTCACAACCGGCCTGCTTCAATTCTGTGATTTGTGCCAGTGTAGCAGCCAGATCTGCCGTGTCGGTATTGGTCATAGACTCGATAATGACAGGCGCACCGCCGCCGATAGTCAGCGGGCCGACTTTAACTGGTCTTGTCTGTTCACGCCGAAACATCGCATTCCTCCTGCTAAAAGAAAAGGTCCAGACGGGTCAGATCCCGGTAGGCAATGACAATCATCAACAAAATTAACACCGTAAACCCGACAAAATGGACGAATGATTCTTTTTGCGGATCTACCGGCCGGCCTCGCATACCTTCCACTAATAAGAAAACCAACCTGCTGCCGTCTAGGGCAGGAATAGGGAGCAAATTTAAGATTCCAAGATTCAGGCTGATAATTGCCGCCAGAGACATTAGGTTCACCACACCGGTTCTAGCCACTTCCCCCACAATCTGAATGATACCCACAGGACCAACCACATCGGGAGCAGCGCTGCCTGTTACCATCTGAATAATACTATTGACAAACAGTTGGATAAACCAGAAAGTGTGCTGTAGACCAGCACTTATCGAGAGCAGTGGCGAAAACATGCGTGTCTGAGCTTGAATGCCAATCCTGCCTTCTCCTGTTTGAGTGTCACGCAAGGGGACCAAAGCGACGAGACTGATTTCCCCCTGTCGCTCAAACTCGACAACAATTTCCTGTTCAGGATGAACGTGAATCAGCGAAACCAATTCCTCCCAGTCATCCACACGCTCTCCAGCAATGGAGATAATCCGATCTCCCTGCAGCAACCCTGCTTCACTCGCCCGCCCGCCTGGCTGTACAACTCCAATTTCCGTTGAAGAAAAAAGCGGCACACCAAGAAAAGCAAAATAAATAAGTGAAAACAACAACACAGCAAGCAGAAAATTCATGGCTGAGCCTGCAGCAATAACCAAAAAACGTGCCCAAACAGGCTTATTCTGGAAACTATCTTCACCTTTGCTATCCTCCGGGTTCTCACCCACTAGGCGCACAAAGCCGCCCAGTGGGAACGCACGCAAAGAATAAGTAGTTTCACCAGACTGGCGACCAAGCAACCGTGGACCGAACCCTATGGCAAACTCAGTTACACCAACCCCCAGCCGTTTTGCCACTAAGAAATGCCCCAATTCATGAAAGAAAATCAGTAAACCGAAAATAACAATTGCAGCAACAAGCGTTAGCATAGTTTCACCCTTTCATCTTTGCGTACTCCTGCGAAAGCAAGCGCGCTTCCTTGTCAACATCATGCAAAGTGTCAAAATCAGGCTCCGTTACTACTTTATGTTTATTCATGACCCTCTCAATTATACGAGGGATGTCTAAAAAGCTTGCTTTACCCCCTAGAAAGAGACGCACAGCCTCTTCATTAGCCGCGTTTAAGACACAGGGCATGCTTCCCCCTATTGCACCGGCTAAGTAAGCTAAAGGAAGACAAGGAAAGTTGCTTTTATCCGGCGGGGCAAAATTCAGGGGACTAAGTGTGTTCCAGCAAACCCGGGGCGCATGACCAAGCAACCGTTCCGGATATGTCAGAGCATATTGAATGGGGACACGCATGTCCGGTGTGCCTAACTGGGCTAGAACTGCGCCGTCACGATATACTACAAGAGAATGGACAATACTTTCTCTATGAACCACAACATCAATCTTTTCATAGGGAAGGCCAAATAACCAGCGAGCCTCTATAACCTCTAAACCTTTATTCATCATGGTCGCTGAATCAATAGTGATCTTAGCGCCCATCACCCAGTTTGGATGTTTAAGCGCATCTTGGGGAGTAACAGTTTGTAGAAACGCCAAGTTACGCCCAAAAAAAGGTCCGCCTGAAGCAGTAAGTACTATTTTCTCCACGGCGTCCAGTTGTTGCCCCTGGATACACTGGAAAATGGCTGAATGCTCACTGTCCACAGGGAGAATATTTACGCCTGCCTCTGCCGCCTGACGCATAGCCAGATGTCCTCCGGCAACAAGCGATTCTTTGTTTGCTAAAGCCAGTGTATTTCCAGCCGAAAGCGCAGCAAGAGTTGCAGCCAGACCAGCAAAACCCACCAGAGAATTAAGGACTATATCTGTTTCCTGATCTGCAGCCAGTTCCCGCAGACTATCCGGACCAGCCAAAATTTTTATGCCAAGACCGGAAAGTTCAGCCTTAAGTTCATTATAACAGGATTCATCACTAATTGCCACCACAGCAGGCAGAAAATGGCGAGCCTGACGCGCGAGCTTCGCTGCTTGCCGGTGAGCAGATAAGGAATGTACCCGAAATAGCTCCGGGAAAGAGTCCACGACCTGGAGAGCCTGCGTGCCGATAGAACCGGTAGAGCCAAGCAATGCAATCCGTTTCATGCCGGTTACCCCTCAGAAAAGAATAACAAATAAAAAGTATGCGACCGGGATGACAAACAATATACTATCAATCCTATCTAACACACCGCCGTGTCCCGGCAGAAAGCTTCCGGAATCTTTCACATTTCCCCAGCGTTTCAGCGCAGATTCGGCAAGATCGCCGAGTTGCCCCGTTACTGACAGCACTGCTCCCAAAGCGGCAGCCTGCCATAAGCTGTATCCTATGGATACTGCCATGAGCATCAAGGCTACTGCGGCAAATAGTACGCCGCCCGCCGCTCCTTCGATGGATTTTGCAGGGCTAACCGCCGGCAACAACTTTCTCCGACCCATACTCATTCCTACTAGGTAAGCGCCGGTCTCTGAAGCCCAGACTGTAATTAATGCGGCGGAAACCAGTAAAAATCCGTTAGGGGCTTGACGTAACAAGAGAATACAAGAGAGCAGCACAGTAACATAAAATACTCCCCAAAACAAAATAGCCAGATTTTTGAAATCGGCGGGATAAAATAGCAACCAATAAATACTTAATGCCAGAAAAATAAATATTAGTCCGATAAAATAACCGTTCAGACCGAAAGCTGAAACAGAAAAAAACATAAATAGATGAGAGGCATAGCCAAAAAGCCTATCGCTTCGGCGAGAAAGCCGAGCTATATTGTACAATTCTCGCAAAGCCATGATTCCGATGAATAATGCCATAAAAAAGAACGGCAGACCGCCAATCCAAGTGACTGCCAGCACTACAGGGATACCCACAAGGGTACTGACCAATCGATGCCAAAACAAGAGCATCCCTCCTAAAGTTTTATGCCGCCAAAACGCCTGTCCCGGTTGCGATAGGCACTAATAGCTTCCTCAAGGTGTTCCCTGTTAAAGTCCGGCCAATTGACGTCCGTAAACCAAAGCTCTGTATAAGCAAGCTGCCAAAGCAAAAAGTTGCTCAGTCTGATTTCTCCACTAGGCCGGATTAACAGGTCAGGGTCGGGAAGGGCTGCAGTAAAAAGATGGTTTGCTATAGTTTGTTCGTCTATTTGAGCAGGATTTACTTGACCGTCTACAGCTTTTTGCGCAAGAGTCCGCACAGCCGCAATAATTTCAGCTCTGCTACCGTAGTTAAGCGCAAAATTGAGCACCATGCCGGTATTCTTAGCCGTAACTCCTACTGCTTCAGATACGGCATTCCGGGTATGCGCAGGCAGACCTTCCATAAAACCAATCATTGTAACTTTAACATTATTTTTGTGCAAGTCATTTAGATCAGACTTTAAAAATTCATTCGGCAGACGCAATAAGAAATCGACTTCCGGCTTAGGACGTCTCCAGTTCTCCGTAGAAAAGGCATAGACGGTCAAAATACCGATACCCATTTCATTAGCATGTTTTATTGTGCGCCGAAGCGCAACTATCCCCGCCTGATGTCCCGCTGTGCGGGGCAATTTTCGCTTTGCCGCCCAGCGGCCGTTTCCATCCATGATGATTGCCACGTGATACGGAACAGAGCGTGTTTCCTTATTTGCATGAGTAGCTCCTTCATTACGAAACAACCGACGCAAAAAGCGGAGCATCTACTCACCTCATTTTTGCTGCTTAAAAACCAGCCCCCTCGCAGGAGGGGGCACCTATGTCCAATTTTCAGCCGCCACTGTCAGTTCCAGCGTTTGCCTGTCATCTACCAACCGTTGCCTGACAACTCTAAGAGGACCACGACTAGCCTCTCTTGGTGGAGTTGTGATCAGCACTCGTGTACAGATGCCGAACTCCGTCGCTAAGCGAACAGCATCATCTAGATAATTTGCTAAGAGATCAGGAAAGCCGTCCCCTTGGCTCACTCTCAGACCTCCATAATCTCTTTTTCTTTTGCAGACAATACTTTGTCCATTTCTTCAATATATTTGTCTGTGAGCTTCTGTATCTCATCCTGCGTTTTATGTAATTCATCCTCAGTTATCTCGCCGGATTTTTCTTTCTGCTTAAGCTCATCATTTGCATCACGGCGAATATTTCGAATGGCAACCCGGCCTTCTTCCGCCTTCTTTTTACTGACTTTCACCAAATCTTTACGCCTTTCCTCGGTCAACTGCGGAATTGCCAGGCGAATTACCGAACCATCACTATTTGGCGTCAGTGCTAAATCTGACTTCAGGATAGCACGCTCGATTTCTGCCACAATCTTTTTATCCCAGGGCTGAATGAGCAAAAGGCGAGGCTCAGGCACGGAAATATTGGCAAGTTGGTTGATTGCCGTGGTGGAACCGTAATATTCCACGGTTATCCTGTCCAAAAGAGCAGGTGTGGCACGACCTGCACGGAGAGTCGACAAATCCCGCCTCAGTGCTGCCACAGCCTTCTCCATCCGCTCATCAGCTTCCTTATACACTTCCTTAGCCATTATTTTTCCCCCTTTAAATCACGTACGTGCCGATTTTTTCGCCAAGCACAACTCGCTTAATATTACCAGACTTATTCAAACCGAAAACAACCAATGGAATTCTATTATCCATACAAAGGGATGCGGCAGTAGAATCCATCACGCCAAGTCCCTTATTGATCAAGTCAATGTAGGTTAGTTCAGTAAACTTTTTTGCTTCCAGATTAATTAAAGGGTCTGCGTCGTAGACCGCATCCACTTTTCCTTTGGCTAATAAAATAACTTCGGCTTCGATTTCTGCCGCGCGCAATGAAGCGGTCGTATCGGTGGAAAAATAGGGATTTCCTGTTCCTCCGGCAAAAATTACAACCCGTCCCTTTTCTAAGTGCCTGATAGCGCGACGCCTGATATAAGGTTCTGCTACCTGTTGCATCGCAATCGCCGACTGCACCCGAGTATCAACACCTCTTGTTTCCAGAGCATCCTGCAATGCCATAGCATTTAACACCGTGGCCAACATCCCCATATAATCCGCTGTCGCCCGATCCATGCCGCGCTCTCCCGCCAGCGCTCCGCGCCAGATATTGCCGCCGCCAACTACTATTGCTACTTCTACACCCAACCGACGCACATCCTCCACTTGGGCTGCGATATCTCGCAATACATCGGGGTCAATGCCAAAGCCTTTTTCACCTGCCAATGCTTCCCCGCTTATTTTTAAAATTATGCGTTTATAAATTGCTTTTTCCATGATAGGGGCAAAAACCTCCAGTAAAATTATTCTGCATCTCTAGAGAAATCTCCTGTAAAAAAAGAACACCAGAGTGCTCTTTTTTTACAGTTATCCATCAAAATGCTTATAAAGATTTGGTCATCTCGGTCACTTCTGCTGCTAAGTAACACACTTTTTTTTCAAGGCCTTCGCCCATTTCATAACGGGTAAAACGCCGGATGGTGATGTTTTCACCGATTTTCGCAATCTTCTCTTTCAGTAAATCGTTAATCGTCACATCAGTATCTCGGACAAATGATTGCTCCAACAGGCAATTCTCTGCATAATACTTCTCTATGCGACCGACTACAATTTTCTCCACCACTTTTTCAGGCTTGCCTTCGTTAAGAGCCTGAGCGGTCAGAATTTCTTTCTCTTTGTCCAGAACAGCCTGAGGAACATCATCCTTTGAAAGAAACTGGGGATTAGTAGCCGCAATTTGCATTGCCACGTCCCTGACAAAAGTGCGGAACTCTTCAGTACGACCTACAAAGTCTGTCTCACAGTTCACTTCAAGCAAAACTCCAATTTTACCGCCAAGATGAATATATGATTCTACTATTCCTTCGGCAGCAATCCGGCCTGATTTTTTTGCGGCAGCAGCCAAACCTTTTTCACGCAGATATTCACAGGCTTTAGTAAGGTCACCGCCGGTTTCGTTCAATGCCTTCTTGCAGTCCATCATTCCTGCCCCTGTCTTCTCACGGAGCTCTTTTACAACTGATGCGGTAATCATTCTTTATCCTCCACTTCTTCAGGGCTTGTAAAAAAGCCGGGCATTCCGCCCGGGCCTTCTCTCCTGGCCTTTAAGATTCTAATATTACTGGGGCGACTCTTTCCACATCATCCACTACAACCATGTGATCCTGACGGCCTTCAAGGCCTTCCAGCACGGCATCTGCCAGGCGACCTGAAATCAGTTTGACAGCCCGGATTGCATCGTCATTACCTGGAATCAAGTGATCAATCTCGTCTGGATCGCAATTGGTATCGACAATAGCGACGATAGGAATCCCCAATTTGCGGGCTTCAGCCACAGCAATCCTCTCTTTGCGAGGATCCACGATGAACAAAGCATCAGGAAGACTGCGCATATTGCGGACGCCCGAAAGGAATTTGTTCAGCTTCTCATGCTCGTGGCGAAGCTTAATAACTTCCTTCTTTGGCAAGACATCAAATGTGCCTTCCGCTTCCATTTTTTCAAGCTCAATCAAACGGTTTACACGGTTTCTTATGGTCTTAAAATTAGTTAGCATACCGCCAAGCCAGCGCTGATTCACGTAATACATGCCACAACGTTCTGCCTCAGATTGAACCGATTCCTGCGCCTGCTTCTTTGTTCCGACAAACATAATCTTCCCGCCGTCGGCGACAAGCTGTTTGACATGATGATAAGCATCATCAATCATTCTTACGGTTTTCTGCAGATCAATAATATAGATCCCGTTTCTTTCCGTAAAAATATAGGGCTTCATTTTTGGATTCCAACGGCGCGTCTGATGACCAAAATGGACACCGGCTTCAAGCAATTGTTTCATTGAGACTACTGGCAAATCCTACACGTCCTCTCTGTTTTTCCTCCGCTCCCATCATCTTTTTGCGGCACCGGAAATCCGGCACTCCCGCAGCCATCAGGTAAGCGTGTGTTTTTAACGCCAAAACGTAGTATAACACAGCTTGTCAGAATTGGCAACGTAGCATAAGTTTT
>QLUI01000067.1 GCA_018725345.1 Bacillota bacterium
AGAAGGTCACTAAAGATGAAGCTGAATTACTTAAAGTAAAATTGCAAGAAGCAGGTGCCAGCGTCGAAATTAAGTAGTGTGTTTGCGGCACTGCAAGGGAAAAGGCGCCCGTTGACGGGTGCCTTTTAGCTTTTTGGCTAATGCGTTCTGCTAAGTAGCTCCTGCATAGTTTAAATTTTCTTTCATTTTTTGGTTTCTTGACATGTGTAATTTGTTGTGATAACATTATTCATTGCTTAACAATGCCATTTTTGTAATATTTGTGTATTTTTGAGAGTTTTTCGGGATAGAATAGAGGCTCATGGTTTTTTTCAAAAATTTCAACACATAAATATTTCTAGGAAGGTATTGTTGTTTTCTTTATGGGTAAAACCTAGGAACGGGAGTGAGTGCCTGACATGTTCAAAGTCATCGACGTGGGAACGAGGAAGCGCCGCACCTACGCACGTATTAACGAGGTTCTGGATCCACCAAATCTAATTGAAATTCAGCAGACTTCGTACCAGTGGTTTCTAAAAAAGGGACTGCAGGAAATGTTTGATGAAATTTCACCCATCCAGGATTTTACAGGCAACCTGGTGTTGGAGTTCATTACTTACACCCTCGGTGAGCCGAAGTATTCTGTGGATGAGTGCAAGGAGCGCGATGCCACATACTCGGTCCCTTTGCGTGTCCGCGTCCGCCTGATCAATAAGGAGACCGGTGAAGTTAAAGAGCAGGAAGTGTTTATGGGAGATTTTCCTCTGATGACGGAAAATGGCACGTTTATTATTAACGGTGCTGAACGAGTCGTCGTTAGCCAGTTGGTACGCTCTCCCGGTGTGTATTATAACAGCCAGATTGACTTTAGCGGAAAGCTGCTTTACACAGGCACAATAATTCCCAACCGTGGCGCTTGGCTTGAATTTGAAACTGACGTACATGATGTTTTATATGTTCGTGTGGACCGTACCAGAAAAGTGCCGGCTACGGTGCTTTTGCGTGCCATTGGTTATGGCAGCAATAACGAGATTATGCATCTCTATGAGCACGACCCGCGGATTTTAGCCACACTGGAGAAGGATCATACCGACTCTTTTGAGTCGGGCATTTTGGAAATTTATAAGCGTCTGCGTCCGGGTGAACCGCTGAACGTGGAAAACGCCCGCTCGTTGTTTGAATCGCTTTTCTTTGAACCGAAGCGTTATGATTTTGCTCATGTTGGCCGTTATAAAGTGAACAAAAAGTTGTCCTTTGTGCCTCGCGTCAATCACCGGAAGTTGGTGGAGAACGTAACTGACAAGGAAGGCAACATCTTGGCTCGCGCAGGCAGTACTATGACCGTTGAGATGGCTCGTTTTTTTGAGGAAAAAGGCGTCACGCGCATCCGGGTAGAGTTTGGTGACAAGGAAATTACGATCATAAATAATGAACAGATTAGTCATGCCGTTAAGCATCTCAGCAAGACGGATATAGTGGCTACCATTGGTTATATGCTTAATTTGATTGATGGCTTGGGTAACGTGGATGATATCGACCATTTGGGTAACCGACGTTTGCGCAGCGTGGGCGAGCTTTTACAAAATCAGTTTCGTATTGGCTTGTCGCGGATGGAACGGGTTGTTCGGGAGCGTATGACTATTCAGGACGTTGAAGCCATTACTCCGCAGGCTTTAGTTAATATTCGTCCGGTAATCGCTTCAATAAAGGAATTTTTTGGTTCCAGTCAGCTCTCACAATTTATGGATCAGACTAATCCTTTAGCTGAACTGACCCATAAACGGAGGCTTTCTGCCCTCGGACCCGGCGGACTGAGTCGTGAGCGGGCAGGTTTTGAGGTGCGAGATGTTCACCATTCGCATTATGGCAGAATGTGTCCGATTGAAACGCCGGAAGGTCCAAACATAGGCCTGATCGGCTCTCTTTCTACCTTTGGCAGGATCAACGAATATGGTTTTATTGAAACGCCTTATCGGAAGGTGGATAAGGAAAAAGGCCGTGTTACAGAAGAAATTGTTTATTTGACGGCGGACGATGAAGGTAACTATGCCGTGGCCCAGGCCAATGCGTTGCTCGATGACGAAGGCCATTTCCAGAGCAGCCGGATTACCTGTCGTTATAAGCATGAGACTTTGGTTCGTGAGCCTTCTGACATTGATTTTATGGATGTATCGCCAAAGCAGTTAGTATCTGTCGCCACTGCTTTGATTCCGTTTTTGGAAAATAACGACGCCAACCGTGCGCTGATGGGTGCTAATATGCAGCGTCAGGCTGTGCCGCTTTTGCGGACGGAAGCGCCGCTCGTGGGTACAGGCATGGAATACAAAACTGCCAGGGATTCCGGTGTGGTAGTTCAAGCTAAAAGTGGCGGAGAAGTCCTGTATGTTTCTGCCGATACCATGGTGATTCGCCGGTCTGAAAACCAAGATGAGTCAAACCGTTTAATCAATGGACGGACTGGAGAAGCATTGCCCGGAGAGCCGCTGGAGAGGTATCCTCGCGGGTGTGATATTTACACGCTGCAGAAGTTTAAGCGCTCCAACCAAGGGACTTGCATGAATCAGCGCCCCATTGTGAGAAAGGGGCAGCAGGTGATTGACGGAGAAGTGATTGCCGACGGTTCTTCAACCGATCAGGGGGAGATGGCGTTGGGTCGCAATATTTTGGTCGCCTTTATGCCTTGGGAAGGGTATAACTATGAGGATGCCATTTTGCTCAGTGAAAAGCTGATTCAGGGTGATGTTTTTACATCAATCCATATTGAAGAATATGAGTCGGAAGCCCGAGATACAAAGTTGGGACCGGAAGAAATTACACGTGACATTCCAAGCGTGGGTGAGGATGCGTTAAAGGATCTGGATGAACGCGGAATTATTCGTGTGGGTGCCGAAGTACGGGCAGGTGATATTCTGGTTGGGAAAGTCACTCCCAAAGGGGAGACGGAACTGACGGCGGAAGAGCGGCTTTTGCGAGCGATTTTTGGTGAAAAGGCGCGGGAAGTTCGGGATACGTCTTTGCGTGTGCCTCATGGCGAGTCTGGCATGATGGTAGATGTTAAAGTCTTTTCGAGAGAACAGGGGGATGAACTGCCCCCCGGTGTAAACCAGTTGGTGCGTGCTTATGTTGCTCAGAAACGCAGGATTTCCGAGGGTGACAAGATGGCGGGCCGGCATGGTAACAAAGGTGTGATTGCGCGCATTCTCCCTGAGGAAGATATTCCGTTTATGCCAGATGGTACACCGGTTGAAATTGTACTTAATCCGCTTGGAGTTCCGTCGAGGATGAATATCGGTCAGATATTGGAGACCCATTTGGGTTGGGCCGCGAAAACTCTTGGCATCCATATCGCCTCCCCTGTTTTTGATGGGGCCAGTGAAACTGACGTGATGGAAGCATTTAAAGAGGCAGGTTTGCCGGAAACCGGCAAAACAATTCTTTATGATGGGCGCACCGGGCAGCCGTTTGATAATCCGGTTACGGTTGGCTATGTTTATATGTTGAAATTGGTTCATCTGGTCGACGATAAAATCCACGCCCGCTCTACCGGTCCCTATTCACTTGTTACTCAGCAGCCGCTGGGTGGTAAAGCTCAGTTTGGTGGACAGCGTTTCGGCGAGATGGAGGTTTGGGCGCTGGAAGCTTACGGCGCCGCCTACACCCTCCAGGAAATCCTCACAGTTAAATCTGATGATGTGATTGGTCGAGTAAAAACTTATGAAGCTATCGTTAAGGGTGAAAACATCCCTGAACCGGGCGTACCTGAATCGTTTAAGGTTTTGGTGAAAGAATTGCAAAGCCTGTGCATGGATGTCAAGATTGTGGACGAAGAAGTCGGAGAGATGGAGATTCTTGAAACAGACGAAGATGCTGAAATCCGGGATCTGGGCGTGAACATAGAGGGCACAGAAGATGAGGACAGGCATATTTCTCTTGTCCTTATCGACGAAGAAGTGGATGAGGGAGAAGAATTAATTGACGATGAGGCGCTTGACGACGATATTCCCGTACGAAAACTGAAGGAAGTCTCACTAATTAGCGATGATGGCGAGGATATCATCGCGCTTGATGAGGAAGACGATTTGCTTGAGCTGGGGCTAGATGAGGATGAAGAAGGCGATTATGAGTTCGGCAGACGGAGAAAGCACGGTAGCGTCTATGAAGTCGATGGTGTCATTGAGGAAGATTTCGAAGATGATTAGAGTGCTTGGCCTTGGCTTAAGAGTTATAAGAAAGGGAGGAACTGCCCTTGCTGGATGTAAGTAATTTTTACGCTTTAAAGATTGGTATGGCGTCACCTGAGCAAATTCGCGCATGGTCCTGTGGCGAGGTAAAAAAGCCGGAAACGATCAACTACCGGACGTTGAAGCCGGAGCGGGAAGGCCTTTTCTGTGAAAAGATTTTTGGGCCGCAAAAAGACTGGGAATGCCATTGCGGGAGATATAAACGCGTGCGCTACAAAGGAATTGTCTGCGATCGCTGTGGGGTGGAAGTAACGCGAGCAAAAGTGCGCCGCGAAAGACTGGGGCATATTGAGCTTGCCGCACCTGTCTCCCATATTTGGTATTTCAAAGGAATACCAAGTCGGATGGGTTTGCTCTTAGATATGTCGCCAAGAGCGCTGGAAAAGATTTTGTATTTTGCTGCTTACGTTGTTATCGACCCAGGTGACACGGGTTTGGTGAAAAAACAGCTCATCACGGAAATGGAGTTTCGTGAATACCGGGAAAAATATGATCATCTCTTTCGACTCGGGCGTGGTTTCCGTGCTGAAATGGGTGCGGAGGCAATTAAAAAGCTTTTGGTTGAAATCAATCTCGAGAAGATGGTTATAGATTTGCGTTTAGAATTGCGTTCCGCCTCCGGTCAGAAAAAAATAAGGGCTGTGCGTCGCCTGGAAGTAGCAGAATCCTTCCGCCAATCAGGTAATTTCCCTATTTGGATGGTTCTCGACGTGATCCCGGTGATTCCGCCGGACCTGCGTCCAATGGTACAGTTGGACGGAGGCCGTTTTGCCACCTCTGACTTAAACGATCTCTATCGACGTGTGATTAACCGCAATAACCGCTTAAAGCGTTTGCTCGATTTAGGTGCGCCGGATATTATTGTCCGCAACGAAAAAAGGATGCTCCAGGAAGCGGTGGACGCGCTGATTGATAACGGCCGTCGTGGCCGTCCTGTGACCGGTCCAGGCAATCGTCCGCTAAAATCTCTTTCCGATATGCTGAAAGGAAAACAGGGACGTTTCCGCCAGAACCTTTTAGGCAAGCGAGTTGACTATTCTGGGCGTTCAGTTATCGTGGTTGGGCCGGAATTAAAACTGTATCAGTGCGGCTTGCCAAAAGAGATGGCTTTAGAGTTGTTTAAGCCTTTTGTGATGAAACGCCTAGTTAGTGATGGGTGTGCCCATAATATTAAAAGTGCCAAACGGATGGTGGAGAAAGTCCGTCCCGAAGTTTGGGATGTGCTCGAAGAAGTGATTCGCGATCACCCCGTTCTTTTAAATCGTGCGCCAACGCTGCACCGCTTGGGCATTCAAGCTTTTGAACCGGTGCTGGTGGAAGGCCGGGCAATTCAGATTCATCCGCTCGTCTGCACTGCGTATAATGCTGACTTTGACGGCGACCAGATGGCGGTGCATGTGCCGCTTTCCGCTGAAGCGCAGGCTGAAGCGCGCCTCTTGATGCTTTCCTCACAAAATATTCTTAACCCCAAAGATGGCCGCCCCGTAACAACTCCGACTCAAGATATGGTAATGGGATGTTATTATTTGACTATGGAGCGGAATGGAGCCAAGGGCGAAGGCAGAGTGGTTTCTTCCCCGGAAGAGGCCATGTTGGCTTATAGTTCCGGGATAGTTGAATTGCATGCCCGCATCGCGGTTAACTTCACAAGTATGCCTAAGCTATTTACGGGCCGTGAAGAGCTGCGCCGCCTGCCCGGTCCAAAGTTACTGATTACCACTGTGGGGAAGCTGATTTTTAACGAAATTTTTCCAAACGACTTCCCTTTCATCAATAATCCTAATCTTGACAATCCTATAAATCAGGGGGATTTCATTCTTGCCCGCGGTGAGAACATAACGGAGAGGATCAAAAATCATCCCCTGAACGACGCAGTAAAAAAAGGTTTCCTGAGTAGTATCGTGGCGCTTTGTTATCGTAAATACGGGAGTACCGGTACTTCTGAAATCCTAGATAACATAAAAAAGGCTGGATTTGCCTACGCAACCCGAGCTGGCATCACCGTAGGGATAGTGGATGTAACAATTCCTGAGAAGAAAGGTGAGATCCTGTCGGCTACTGAAAAAGATGTGGAAAAAATTGAACAACAGTTCCGCCGTGGTCTGATCACAGAAGAAGAACGCTATGATCGTGTGATTAAACTATGGACGAGGGCTAAGGAAGATGTGACCATGGAACTGATGGGCACACTGGATCGTTTTAACCCGATTTATATGATGGCCGATTCCGGTGCGCGCGGTAACATCTCGCAGATTACCCAGCTTGCCGGAATGAGAGGGTTAATGGCTGACCCTACCGGGCGGATTATTGATTTGCCGATCAAGGCTAATTTTCGTGAAGGCCTGACGGTATTGGAATACTTTATCTCCACTCACGGCGCCCGTAAAGGTTTGGCTGATACGGCTTTAAAAACGGCGGATTCCGGTTATCTGACCCGCCGCTTGGTAGATGTGGCCCAGGATGTAATTATCCGTGACCTTGATTGCGGCACACCTCTTGGGATTACCGTTTCTGAAATTCGCGACGGTAGTGAAGTTATTGAAGATTTGCATGACCGAATTAATGGCCGCTATGCCATGGCGGATATCTTTGATCCGGAAGAAGGAACGCTTTTAGTCGCCAAGCAGGAATTTATTGATGATGAAATTGCGGATGCCATTTTGCGCAAAGGCATTAAAGAGGTGCATATCCGCTCCGTGTTCACCTGCCGCACTCGCCACGGTGTTTGCGTTAAGTGTTATGGACGAAACCTAGCCACTGGACGGATTGTGGATGTGGGTGAAGCGGTAGGGATTATTGCCGCGCAATCTATCGGCGAACCAGGTACCCAGCTAACCATGCGCACATTCCATACCGGCGGTGTTGCCGGTGACGATATTACGCAGGGTCTGCCTAGGGTGGAAGAGCTTTTTGAAGCACGCAAACCTAAGGGCTTAGCTATCATCGCAGAGTTTGACGGTATTGTGGAAACAGTCGAAGCCCGGCAGCGCCGCGAAGTGCGAGTTACACCGGAACGTGGCGAAGCAAAATCCTACCTTATCCCTTACGGTTCCCGTATAAAAGTAAAAGACGGTGAATTTGTGGAGGCAGGTCTGGAACTGACGGAAGGTTCGGTAAACCCGCATGATTTGCTGAAAGTGAAAGGGCCGCGCGGCGTACAGATTTATCTTTTACAAGAAGTGCAGCGCGTATATCGTCTGCAGGGTGTTGATATCAATGATAAGCATATTGAAGTAATGATCCGGCAAATGCTAAAGAAAGTGAAAGTGGAAGAAGCAGGCGACACAAAACTCCTCCCGGGAGGCTTAGTTGATAGTTTTATCTTTGATGAGGTAAATCAACAGATAGTTGCTGAAGGTGGGGAGCCTGCCGTTGCGAGGCCGCTGTTGCTGGGGATTACAAAGGCTTCCTTGGCTACTGACTCATTCCTCTCGGCCGCTTCCTTTCAGGAAACAACCCGCGTGCTAACAGAAGCTGCTATTAAAGGTAAAAATGACCCTCTCCTTGGTTTAAAGGAGAATGTGATTATTGGCAAGCTTGTTCCTGCCGGGACGGGTATGCACCGGTATCGTGACATCAAGATCATAGTGCAGAAGGATGAGCAGGGGGAGGACGGACAGCTTCTCTCAGTGACTAGAGTAGAGAGGGAAGAGAGGCAGTGACTAAATTGTTGAGTTTAATGTGTAATTAAAGTCGCAATTTGCTTGGCCATTTTAGGATTTTCAGAGCTGACGCATGACTTTTAAAGTGCAGACATAGCAAGGCTTGTAGGGTCTGAAACGAAATATATTTTCGCAATATTTTCCTGTGAAAGTGTCGTAAGATAACAGGGTGTGAGCATTTTTCATGCGTCAGTCCTGGAGGATTTTCTAAATGGTTGACAAGGTATGCTGATGATGATAGAATATCAAAGTGTGCCTGTTTAGCA
>QLUI01000068.1 GCA_018725345.1 Bacillota bacterium
TTTACCCCGAATCTTGCGGCGAAGATAGCGTTCATCCCAGCATTCGTCCATGACGTATTTTTGCGTCCCGTCCACAGCTACAAGATACCGCTTTTTGTGCAGCAGGTTTTGAAACTTCTTCTTACGAATTAATCGTCTCAGCATGTCGATGTAGAGGGTTTCGATCTGGTCCACATTCATATTTTCCAACAAGCGGCACAAGGTATCCTGGTGCGGCAGTTAGAAAATACGGAAAGACGGCTTGCAGATTTTCAAGTAACTGCGCGTAGTCATTTCCTTATTCGTCTCCCGCCTTAACGGCATTTGAAACACAAACATCAGGACCCCGTAAAGCATCATCACTGTCATTTGATGCTTAGTTTTCTTTGGCGCCACAAACCGTGCCAATTTATTCAGCAAACCAGGCAGCAGTTGTCGGTACACGTTTAGCTTCTCTTCGCTCAAAAACTAGACGGCTTCCTTCTCTTCGTCCACCGTCTTCAAGTTGCTCTTGCGATTCGCAAGAGTGACGGTGGGAGGATATTGTTTCCCCTGTCTTTTCTGCTGTTCCTCAAGCTCCCGCTGTTTTCTTCTCTGCTCATGACGATTCAGGTTGGCTTCGCTCACTTTGCATCCCCGCTTTCTCCGCGCAGGATCGCCCGGAAATCACGATGCAGGGGATACACGTAAATCCGCTTCGGTGAGGAAAGATGCTGATGATACCGATCCATCCGGCCTCTGCCTGTCGTCTGCCCCAGTGAGAGCCAATTGGCTGCCTGATAGCATGTTCCCTGATACAATTCCTCATCCACAAATGTCTCCAACAACACCGGCTTAAACCCGTATTGCTCCCGCCAATCCACAGAAACTTGCCGCGCTGCCAAGGACAATGCTTTGCTGGCTAGATTTTTTACCTTAACCCAAGGAAAAATTAAAAAACGGCTGTTGTTAACCACCAAGTGCAGCCGCTTGCTGCGGTCGGTCTTTGTCCAGCCAATCCACTGGTCTCGGACCTCCAGCGCCCAGGCGGACGCAGCAAACAGAATGCAACCCAGTAGTTGTTCGTTGTGGGAAAATATGAAGTAACGCTGGTGAGCGCCAAAGGGCCGTTTGTACCCTAAATAATGATATCGCTCTACATACTCGTTCCAAAGACGCATCTGGGATGCTCCCGATACAGGCTGCACCTGAACACCGACCTGAGACAAGTCTGCCGTTATCTCCGCAGGTGCGTCTGTCTGTTGTGTGGGTACGATACGGCGGTCCTTAGAACTTCCACTGTTCCGCTTTGCCGGTAATTTAATCGCGCCCTGAGATTCCAGTTTTCTTAAAAGCTGCCTGCATGATTCTATTTTGTTATTGCCGTTGGGAGCAACCCACTGTAGGTTCTCGCAAATCGTGTGTGCTAACTCTGTCTGAGAAAGCCGAGGAAATCGGCGCACAGTTTCTTTTACTACCCAAAGGTCCTGCTCTGTAAAATCCCGCCCGCATAGCAGGATATCTTTTCCTGAGCTATCTGCCATAGTGTGAGCCCCCCCATCTATATCTTCCCACACTATTATCTCATATTTTTTTTGGTTTGATCAGTCCCTTTTGCGACAAAATTTTTCTGCTTTGCCTCTTAAATCCTTAGTAGGGAGGACTTTCATTAATCATGCGTCAGTTCTGGGGCGACAATTCATCCCCCACCTACATGCTCACTTCGTGAGCAAGGTAGTTTAGAGGTGGGAGGCTTCTTGCCGCATAAAAGTTAAAACTTTATTAGCACAAAAAATTATTCCCGCGCCTGCCCCTTGCTGTAATCAGGGCAGGCGCGGGAATTTTAGTCTAAACTGCTTCAAAACAGTCTAATCACTCCTGCGAAGCGAAGGGACGGTCTCAAGCCGCTTTGCGATTATTCCCTTGAGTTTTTGGCGACTCCCATCTGAAAAGATAAGCAGCCGCCAAAATGAACCCCAGCGCCCAGGCCACCATTGTTAAAAGCGCCGGCAAAACGGCCGCCAGTTCTTGCCCACGGATTAAAACTTCCCGCAAAGCGTTGTTCAAATGAGTTAGAGGTAATATCCTGGCAACAGACTGGAGCCAGTCCGGTGCCCCGTCAATCTCAAAAAAAGTGCCTGCCAGAAACATCATTGGCATAGCAATAACATTGGCGATAGAATCGACCGATTCCACTCGCTTAGCCACACCGGCTATAAGTAACCCTAGCGACACCATCATTAAGGCACCCAACAACGCAACCAACGCGGCGGCAGGTAAACTTCCTAAAATTTGCACATCAAAAAAGCTGATCCCTGTGACGATAATGATAGCAGCCTGCATAAAAGCAATAACTGTCATCCCTACCGCTTTTGCACCTAGAAAAACTGCCGTCTTCACCGGCGTCAGTTTTACCCGCCTTAAAATACCCTTCTCCCGTTCTGTAACCAACGGGTATGCTGTACCAAACAAAGCGGAAAACATAATTGACATCCCGATAACCCCCGGCAATAAAAAACTCATGAAGGTCATTATTTCTGTAGAAATTGCTGTTTCTTTAAGCCTAAACAATTCCGGAACTTCTAACACCGCCTTAGTTATGCCGTCAAGAACGCCTCTAACCATACTTCTCGCAGCACCGGTCGTCAACATTTCGTTCTGATCATAAAAAAGTTCCACATCCACCGGTTGACCTGCTTCTGCCGCACGGAATGCCACCAGCAAGTGGATTTGCCCGTCTTTTAAATCCTCCAGCAGGACAGCTTCTTCTCCCCGGATTAATTCTACCCCCTCAATTTCGTTAAAAGCTGCCTGGAAATGCTGAGCCGGCGCGGAATTATTTGTAACCATACCAATATTTAGCACACCTGGTCCCTGGCCAAAAATAAGCCCGAAAAGAACCATGAAAACCAACGGAAAGGCAAAGTGCCAGAAAAGTGAGTTGCGGTTGCGCAACTGCAGGCGTGTATTAGCAAGTAAAAGCGTCCAGAAAGTCATCAATCGCGCAGCTCCTTCCCTGTCAGCTCCAAAAAGACGTCATCCAAACTAGGCGAACTGACGTGCAAATTTTTAATAATAATCCCTTCCTGCTTAGCCTTCTCCAGTAGTACACCAATTGCCTGAGCAGGGTCATTGGCAAAAATCACATGCCCTTCACCAGAATTAACCTGTCCCGCTTCAGCGCCAAGCTTTGCAAGAAACAAACTTTCCAGCGGGCGAGTGCTAGCAAATGAAATCTTTGCTTTCTTGCCTAATTGGTCGATTAACTTTTGTGGCTGATCAATTGCCACGATTTTCCCTTGGTCAATGATTGCTACCCTCTCGCATAGATTTTCAGCTTCTTCCATGTAATGAGTAGTCAAAATTATCGTCTTCCCTTTGCTTTGCAACTCCTGAATAATTTCCCAGCTTCGTCTGCGGGCTTGAGGATCAAGGCCGGTGGTCGGTTCATCAAGAAAAATAATCTCCGGCTCATTGACCAATGCCGTAATAATTGCCAATCGCTGTTTCTGACCACCGGAAAGCGAGTTAGTGTATGCATTGCGTTTTTCTTCAAGTCCTGCCATGCTTAAAAGACTATCCAGTTGCAATCCGGACAGCTTCCTGCCGTAGAGTGATGCAAAAAGAACCAAAATTTCCTTCACTGTCAGTTCTTCATAAAAAGAAGTGCTCTGCAGTTGAACGCCAATCAGATTTTTAACCTTTTTCGGATCAGGCCAGACGGATTGCCCTTTAAGCAAAACTTGACCGCCATCCGGTTTTCTTAATCCTTCCATAATTTCTAAGCAAGTAGTTTTGCCGGCGCCATTTGGTCCCAGAAAACCGAAAATCTCCCCCTGTTCAATGGTAAAACTCACCTTGTTGACTGCTAATAAGTCGCCGTAGCGTTTTGTCAGATCTTGAACATCCACAATAATGGACAAACAGCTACCTCCTTTCGCTTGAAAGAATTGGGGATTCTGATATACAACTTCAAACCCTGCAGAATCTTGCTGCAGATAAACAAATTAATTTATCAAGCATATCGTTAATTTTCTCCTTTTTGGTCCTGCGTCCCTTCCTGATCCAATTCAAACGAAACTCTCAGCCAACTCCCTTCCTCTACCCCCCCTCCGGTAAAAGCCCCACTGGAATATCTACCTGAATTTCCGCATCCCCAAAAAGAACAACAGCATAATCGCCTTCAATGCGGTCAATTACAGCCTTCATCTAAATTTACCTCCTTAATTCACACAGGCTTTGCCCTCTTTTTTTATATCCTCCAACCTAACCGGCCCGAGTCCCAGAAACCCTAACCAAATCATCTATCGAATCAAACGGCCGCAGCCTGATTATCTCCTTAGCACGTACCGGCCCGATATGGATAATTTCCTGTAATTGTTCCACACTGGCTGTGTTAATATTAATCTTATGAGCATAAGATTGCCGCGGTTCCAGTATTTTTGGAGGATTATACTGATACGGATGCTTCTGATTTACCTCATAAGTCTGGCCGTTTGTCGTTATCACAATAGTACCATGAAAATCTGTCCGGTAGATATCTATTTTTAGCATTGGCTAACCTCATTAAAGTTTCATGATGCGGATGTCCGTATCTGTTCCCTGTTCCAACCATGATTACCGTCACTTCTGGTGAAACCGCCTCAAGAAAAGAACTGTGGTACCCGAATTGCCCCCATGATGTCTCAAATTCAATTAGGGGTCTTAATAGACTGTACTCTTTAAATCATACCCCCGCGTTAATATCTGCTCTTTCCCATATTCCCCTAGATCGCCTGTAAACATAAAAACAACCTGGCCAAACGTCATCCTGACGACTACTCTTTGGCGCTTACGTTTTTCAAAACATACGCTAACAATTCTACAGCTACTTCATTTGGTATTGAATACAAAGTATAGCGTCTTTGGATAATGGGCAGTGCATAATTGTCAAAAGTAACTGCTCTCTCATTTTCAATATGTATACCAACTCCATCATAAATATAAATTACTATAACCTCATCCCATATTGTTGTATCAGGGTTCCATCGGCCTCTTATCTTTTTCCATTTATCTGTTTGCCAGATTGACAAGAAATCATCACTAACAGGTACATCATAGTATGTATAATCCGGCCTATAAATAGTGAACCCTATAGTTTCACGGTATGAAACCGTTTCAAGAAATCCCTCAACAGTTGCCAAATTGCTGCTAAAGAAAGATACTCGAAATATAAGGGCAAGGATAAAGACAAGCAATAACATGAGTATAGTGACCGTTATCTTTTTCATCAAATTTACCCTCCAAGTTTTTAGCGTAGTGTCAAGTTTAACACTCTTTTTTTAGAAATAAACCACATGGCCTACACTGTTCTCTTGTCGAAAGATCTCCATACACTACCAGCTCCTCGGGAATAAAATAGCCTTTTATGCTGAAATTTCAAGGAGAATCCAATAAATTACCATACTCGAAATTACTGCTCTACCAACCTACAATTAAGAAAGCACCACGTTTGCACGGGGATGCTTTCTTATTATGGCTTGAGCAACTTAACATTGTAAAACTCTCAAACTATCTGACACATCAGTTTGCGTTTTTCACCGAAGCGGTCTATGCCAATTATTGTTGAAAATTTGCCGCGTTCTTGAAGGCGTAACATCAACAGTACTATTGCTCCTGATTATAGTATTGTTATTCCAGCGCGAATTAAAATCAAGAAGTGGAATAGTGATGACACCTGCATTAACTCCGTCTACTCGGCCCATCTCATTGTTCCATAGATCCATAAGATCCTCTCTATCTCTCGCAGTATTAAAGAAAGTTAGCCATGTATTAAAGTTATTAGTCAATAGACCATTGCGAAGATTTAATGCTGTGGCAAGTTGCTGGTTTGTAGGATTATCAACATTAAGGTTAGGGTTTCTACTCAAAATATTAGTTGCCAATTCACGATTCGTAGTATATATTCGAGTAGAATTCAAACGTCCGTTTTGCGTTATACCCACTGCAACGTCATTAACACAAAGATGATTCCAATAGTAATGTCTAAATGCATCCCTTCTCCAACGGTTATTTTGTCCGGGAAAAGCAAGAGAAGCTTCAACCGAAGCGGCAGCACCATTTGCCCTTAAAGCTGTCCTAACCACCAAATTAGTTAAACCATCGGCGCGGCTAAGGTGCCATGCATATGCTTCGATTGCACCTGTTAAGGGACTTTTTACATCAACTGTGGACGCAATAGAGCTATATAACGACTCAATTCTTTGCTTAATAACTTGAATTTCATATTTGCTTAGTTCAAGTATCTCCGGCTGGTCGTAAATGAATGTTTCCCAAAAAGACTCAAGAGTGAGATTAGCTAAAAATTCTTCCTCTTCTGCCCTCATCCTTTGGATTTCAGCTATTTGCTCTGAAGTAACGGCCTCTTCTGCATCCAACCATACCTGCTCCCAAAATGTATCAATTTCAGCTTCCGACATTACAATGCCTTCTAGGAAAACATCTCCTTCTTGGGCCAAGCCTACTGAAGTAAGTGAGAAAACGAACACAATCACTAACAATATTGATGAAAATCTTTTTAATTTGCTCATACTAAAACTCCACCTTAGATTTTCCAGGCAAACACCGCCTCACTGGCCCTAGAAAACCTCACCCCCCCGTCTCTTATTTGGCAATAACTGCCTGCTTGTTCCTACTTTATCACTCCCCCCCCCGGTGTCAACCCTTTTTTTGTTAAATTTTGGTTAATTTTCCTGACGAAAACGTCAGCCCTGCAAAACGAGCTGGGCTGAGGCGGGAAGCGAGCTGAATTCAAGTTTAATAGCTTAGGGAAGATCCTGATAAAGAACGGTGCTTAAATAGCGCTCGCCAGTATCGGGCAGAACTACAACAATATTTTTCCCCTTATTTTCAGGGCGTCTGCCAATTTCGGCGGCGGCGAAAGCGGCGGCACCAGAAGAGATTCCCACCAGCAGTCCCTCGCTTTTTGCCAAAGCACGCGCCGTCTCCATGGCATCTTCATTTTTTACCAGGAAGACTTCATCAATCACGCTTTATGGTGTCCCCGTAATTCGTGTAATTCGTGGTAATCCCGTACTCCTTGATTTTTTATTTGCGAAATGCAGGATGGATTTGAATCACGTAATAAAGAACCCCTATCAAAAACACCATTAGGCCTCCAACTCCGGCAATTCCCATCGGATATCCGTGCAGTGCCAGGTCAAGTAAAATATTAGGCCCTTGAACAATCTCGAAATATACGCCCAGAAAACTACACAACATAACAAAAGCAAACGTTATTGCAGGCTTAAATTGTTTTATTTTTTTTGAAAATAAATATTCTGCAATTTTAGGCATTACTTTTTTTAATAAAAGTGCCCCTGCCGTTGCGCCTATAAGAGCATTAAAAAGAATTGCTGTTATATCTGCCCATTCCATATTACATAACACTACCCTTTCTATTTTATAGCCTTATTTGTAGCCTTAGATCTCCTCGTTTGAATCCACACCCCCGCAAGGAGGGCGACGCCCCAGTTATCCCTGGTCGGAGTACTGACAATAAATTTCCCCTTGTATAGCTTTACAACTGTCTTTACTAAGCTCTCATCAATCGCTGATTTGGAGCGTGTAGTTTCTACCCAGATACATAAACGACTCGCCGTTGACAAGCTCACGGTTTATCGGTCTGTGCTCCACAAGCCTGAAGTCTGCAAGCTGCTGTACGATCCAACCAGCGCGGCTTTTGACCTTCTCAACAATCTTCCCTTCAGGTATATCCAAAGGGACAATCGCTGTAACAATATCAGGAGGTTCCACGCAGATTTCCATTGTACTGCGTTTACGGTAAACCACACTAAAATTGATTGTTCTTGTGCCGTATTAAAACGACAACTCTATTGCTATCACTCCTGGTCAATAACGGCATAATGTTTCTTTGCAAGTTGCAATAAGGGCTGAACAAGCTTTTTGCGCACTTCGAGTTTAATCTGCCTAAAATATTTCGTCGTCAGCAGCATGTAAATAGACTGTTCAACTGCTGCAGTTTTTGTTGTATTGGTTGCCCAATCAATTACATAGTTTTTCTGTACAATCTCGGCAACATTCTTTGCTATGTCCTTTGCCAAATCAATTATATCCTGGCTAATGTATTCTGCATGTTGAATCCAGCTTAAACTGTCACTAAATCGGGTGTGCACCAC
>QLUI01000069.1 GCA_018725345.1 Bacillota bacterium
GGAGAATAAGGGTGGTACCGCGGAAGAAATCCTTTCGCCCCTTACCTCAAGAGGGGTGAAGGGATTTTTTATATCTATCATAGTCAGGAAGTATATATAAAACTACACCGGAGGAGGCGTTGGTGTGATTAAAATTATTTACCTAAACGGTAAGTATGTGCAGGAAGAAGACGCGAAAATTTCAGTCTTTGATCATGGGTTTCTCTATGGTGACGGAGTTTTTGAGGGGATTCGCGCTTATGGGGGTAAAGTGTTTAAACTGGACGAGCATCTGATTCGTCTTTATGAGTCGGCCAAATCTATTTTGCTCGATGTGCCCGAAAGCTATCAGGAGATCAAGGAGTCGGTGCTTGAGACGATTAGGCAAAATAGATTGATAGATGCCTACATCCGCATTGTGGTCTCCCGCGGCACAGGCGATCTAGGGCTTGACCCCCGCAAATGTAGTAAGGCTACCACCGTAATTATAGCTAGTTCCATCATCCTTTTTTCGGCAGAGCTTTATGAAAAAGGGCTGCAAGTTATTACGGTGGCAACTCGGCGTAATGTTCCGGATGCCTTCGATCCGCAAATTAAATCGTTGAATTATTTAAATAACATCTTGGTCAAAATTGAGGCAAATAGAGCAGGTGTTTTGGAAGCAATTATGCTGAACGCGCAGGGTTATGTGGCGGAGGGAACGGCAGATAACATCTTTATTTTGAGGAAAGGCAAACTTATTACTCCTCCGGCTTATGTGGGAGCGCTCTGCGGAATTACTCGCCAGGTCATTATCGACCTGGCGCTGGAAGCAGGGATTCCGCTGGAAGAGAGGCCGTTTACTCGTCATGAGCTTTATGTGGCAGAAGAATGTTTTATGACAGGAACAGCAGCAGAGGTGATTCCGGTTATTGAAGTGGACGGCCGCCAAATCGGTAGCGGTACGCCTGGTTCAGTTACCCGCCAATTGGTTGTCAGCTTCCGTGCGCTGACAGGAAAAGAGGGAGAGCCCATTTATCCTTAAAAACTGCTGTTTATAAAGGAGGGAAAATCATGAATAGTGAGAAAATGACTAAAGGATTAGAGCGCGCCCCGCATCGTTCTTTGTTTAAATCCATGGGTTGGTTGGAAGAAGAAATGAATCGTCCGCTTATTGGGGTCATAAATTCCGCCAACGATTTTGCTCCCGGTCATAAACACTTGCACCAGATTGCTGCTGCGGTAAAAGAGGGTGTGCGTATGGCGGGAGGAACGCCACTCGAGTTTTTTACTATTGCTGTCTGCGATGGTTTGTCAATGAACCATGTGGGGATGCACTATTCTCTGCCAAGCCGGGAAATAATTACCGATTCAATAGAAGTGATGGTGATGGCTCACCCGATGGATGGCTTAGTGTTTATCCCCAACTGTGATAAAATTGTTCCGGCGATGTTAATGGCGGCAGCGCGCTTGAATTTACCGTCGGTTTTTGTTAGTGGCGGGCCGATGATGGCTGGACGTTTTCAGGGAAAAGCTGTTGATTTAAGCAATGTTTTTGAGGCGGTAGGCAAGGTTAGGGCGGGTTTTATGTCCGAGGCGGAATTGGCCGAACTAGAAGAATGCGCCTGTCCCGGTTGCGGTTCCTGCGCCGGGATGTTTACCGCCAATTCTATGAACTGCATCACCGAAGCGTTAGGCATGGGTTTGCCCGGAAATGGCACTTTGTCTGCTGTTTCCGCAGACAGGATACGGCTGGCTAAAAAAGCAGGTATCCAGGTGCTCGAGGCTGTAAAAAACAGACTGATTCCCTCTGATATAATGACCATGGCAGCGTTTGAAAACGCTTTAGCTATGGATATGGCACTGGGCTGCTCTACAAATACAATTATCCATTTACCGGCTATCGCTAACGAAGCTGGGTTGGTGCTTGATTTGCATCGGGTAGACGCTGTTAGCGCCAAGACTCCGCAACTAGCTAAACTATCTCCGGCTGGAGAAAGCCATATTGAGGATTTGGCTGCTGCCGGCGGCGTTCAGGCAGTACTGAAACGGCTGGCAGAGCGCGGATTAATTAAAGAAGACTGCTTGACAGTGAGTGGGAAAACCGTGGGGCAACAGCTTCATGAGGCCGCAATTCTTGATGATGAAGTAATCCGTCCTTTTGAAAGAGCATACTTGAAAAGCGGCGGGATTGCTGTACTGCGCGGCAACTTAGCTCCGGACGGGGCGGTGGTAAAGCAGGGAGCGGTGGCGCCGGAGATGATGCAGAAGTCCGGGCCTGCCCGGGTGTTTCACAGCGAAGAGGAGGCCGTTGAGGCTATTTTGGACGGGAAAATCTATCCCGGCGATGTTATTGTGATTAGGTATGAAGGGCCAAAAGGAGGACCTGGTATGCGCGAAATGCTGGCGCCCACTTCCGCAATAGCTGGTATGGGGCTAGACAGAGAAGTAGCTCTAATTACAGACGGTCGTTTTTCAGGGGCAACCAGAGGCGCAGCCATCGGTCATATTTCTCCTGAGGCTATGGAGAGAGGGCCTCTCGCCGCAGTTCGTGAAGGTGATTTGATTATAATTGACATCCCCAACCGGAAACTAGAGCTAGATATTAATTCTGAGGAATTGAGCAGGCGCTTAGCAGAACTGGAACTGCCCCAGCCAAAAATCAACAAGGGCTACTTGGCGCGCTATATCCGTCAAGTAACATCAGCCAGTACCGGAGCTGTCTTTAAAAAGGTGGGAAGCGAGTGAGAATGCCAGGAGCGCAAATGGTGATTGAAGCACTGAAAAAAGAAAATGTGGATCTGATTTTCGGCTATCCCGGAGGGGCAGTGCTAAATTTATACGACCAGCTGTACGATGCGGATATCCGCCATATTATGACTCGTCATGAACAGGCTGCCGTTCATGCTGCCGACGGTTATGCCCGAGTCACAGGCCGTCCCGGAGTAGTCTTTGCCACGTCCGGCCCCGGCGCCACCAACCTGGTGACAGGGATTGCCACCGCCTATATGGATTCTGTCCCGCTGGTGCTCATAACCGGACAAGTGTCCTCGCCGTTGATTGGTACAGACGCCTTCCAGGAGGCGGATATTTGTGGCATTACCTTACCGATTACGAAGCATAATTATCTTGTCACCGACATTGCTGACTTGCCACGGATTATTAAGGAAGCGTTTTACTTGGCTGCGAGTGGCCGTTGCGGCCCGGTGCTTATCGACTTGCCGAAAGATATTCAGCAGGCTGAAGGGGAATTTCGCTACCCAAAAAATGTGCAGATTCCCGGGTATAACCCTACTTATGACGGTCACCTTGGGCAAATTAATCGCGCAGTCAAGGCTCTGGCTCGGGCAAAAAAACCGGTTCTTTATGTGGGCGGTGGAGTGGTAAGTTCCGGAGCGCATGAGTTGCTGCTGGAGTTGGCGGAACGGACAGAGACGCCTGTGACAACAACATTGATGGGGCTCTCTGCTTTTCCCGGCTGCCATCCACTGTCACTGGGAATGCTGGGAATGCACGGTACGTATTGGGCCAACATCGCCGTAAATGAAGCCGATTTGCTTATAGCTATTGGCGCTCGCTTTGATGACCGGGTCACCGGTAAGATAAATCACTTTGCCCAGGGAGCAAATATTATTCATATAGATATTGACCCCGCGGAAATTGGCAAAAATATCCGGGCAGATGTTCCTATTGTAGGCGATGCGAAACGTGTCCTTATTGAATTACTTAAAAAAACGGATTCAAAACAACATCCGGATTGGCTGGCTCGCATTGAGGAGCTGAAAAACTGTGTGCCTCTGGATTACTGCCAGGAGCCTGAAGGAGAGTTACTGCCCCAGTTTGTGATAGAATCTATTTATAGAGAGACAAAGGGTGAGGCGGTAATAACTACAGAAGTGGGCCAACATCAGATGTGGACAGCCCAGTATTACAAATTTAAAAACGTGCGCTCTCTGGCGTCGTCCGGCGGCTTAGGGACGATGGGTTACGGTTTTCCGGCTTCTTTGGGCGCCCAACTTGGCCGACCGGAGGAAACAGTTTTTTGCATTGCGGGCGACGGCAGTTTTCAAATGAACTCTCAGGAGCTGGCTACAGCTGTGAACTATAACATTCCAGTGAAAGTGGCAATTATTAATAACCAATATTTAGGGATGGTCCGTCAGTGGCAACAAATCTTCTTTCGTCGTCGTTATTCATCGGTGGCTCTGGAGAACGGGCCGGATTTTGTTAAGCTGGCTGAGGCCTACGGTGCCGTCGGATTGAGGGCGGAAAAGGCGGCGGAAGTTGCGGTGGTGCTTCGCCAGGCGATGGCGACCCCCGGACCTGTTGTGATAGATTTCCGTGTGCGGGCAGAAGAAAATGTGTTTCCCATGGTGCCGCCAAACTGCCCAACATGTGAAATGATTTGGAGTGATGAGGAATGAAATATATCCTGGCTATCCTGGTTGAGAATAAGCCCGGGGTGCTAGTGCGTGTCGCAGGTCTTTTTGCCCGGCGTGGCTTCAATATTGAAAGCTTGGCTGTCGGCAAAACGGTGGACCCTACCGTCTCACGTATGACAATCGAGGTGAAAGCAGACGAAAAAACTTTGGAGCAGGTAGTAAAGCAACTAAATAAATTGATCAATATTCTGAGAATCTCAAATTTGACCCATGAACCTTCGGTTAACCGTGAGTTGGTTATGATTAAAGTTAATGCTAATCCCGCAAATCGCGCGGAAATTCAACAAATTGTGGAAACTTTTCGAGCAAAAATAGTTGATGTTTCCCTCCAGTCAGTAATTATTGAGATTACCGGCAATGAGGAAAAGTTGGAAGCGATTCTGCTTCTGCTGTCACACTATGGCATCCTTGAAACGGTTCGAACAGGAAAAATCGCACTTTTACGAGGTAGTAAAGTTACTAAAAATGGGGGAGTAAAAGAAAATGGCAAAGATGTATTATGATAAAGACGCAGACATTGAGTTACTAAAGGGGCGCACGGTAGCAGTGATGGGATACGGCAGCCAAGGACATGCCCAGGCACAGAACCTCAAAGAAGCCGGAATTGATGTAGTGGTAGGTCTGCGGGAAGACAGCAGTCGCCGCTCCCAAGCTCTGGCTGTAGGGCTTAAAGTTATGACGGTGGCAGAGGCTGCCAAGGCCTCGAGTGTAATTCAGATTTTATTGCCGGACGAGGTCCAGCGGGCGGTGTATGAAGCTGAGATTAAGCCATTCTTACAGGCAGGAGATGCTCTCGTTTTTTCCCACGGTTTTAATATTCATTTTCAGCAGATTGTGCCGCCAGTCAATGTGGACGTGTTTATGGTGGCGCCAAAAAGTCCGGGACATTTGGTGCGCCGTACATACACGGAAGGGGCAGGCGTGCCGGGATTGTTGGCGATTTATCAAGACTATAGCGGCAATGCCCGGGAGTTGGGTCTGGCTTATGCCAAAGGTATCGGCTGTACCCGTGCCGGCGTGATCGAAACAACCTTTAAGGAAGAAACGGAGACAGATCTTTTTGGTGAACAGGCGGTACTTTGTGGCGGCGCTGCGGAATTGATTAAAGCCGGGTTCGACACGCTGGTGGAAGCAGGTTATCAGCCTGAAATCGCTTATTTTGAATGTTTACATGAGCTTAAGCTGATTGTGGACCTTATTTATCAGGGCGGACTGTCCTATATGCGCTATTCGGTGTCTGACACAGCACAATACGGCGACTTCGTTTCCGGCAAACGGATTGTGAACGAGGATACTCGTCAGGAGATGAGAAAAATCTTGGCAGAAATTCAAAATGGCCAGTTCGCCCGCAATTGGATTCTAGAAAATCAAGCACACAGACCATTTTTTAAAGCAATAGACCGGCTTGAAAAAGAGCACAAAATTGAAGAAGTAGGAAAAGAACTGCGGCGAATGATGACTTGGATTGACGCAAAGGAAGATTTTTAGGAAAATATATTGGTGAAGGCGGAGAAAACTGTGGGAATGACCATTGCAGAAAAAATTTTGGCTCGGCATGCAGGCAAGGATATCGTCCGCCCGGGAGAACTAATTACCGCTCGCATAGATATGGTGCTGGGAAACGATATTACCTCTCCCTTGGCAATCAACGAATTCAAAAAAATAGGGATAAACCGTGTATTTGACAAAGACCGCATCGCTTTGGTGCCAGACCACTTTACTCCTAACAAAGATATAAAGTCGGCCGAACAGAGCAAGCTACTGCGAGAATTTGCACGGGAACACGATATTACCTATTATTATGAAGTTGGTCGGATGGGGATTGAGCATGTACTATTACCAGAGGAAGGACTGGCTCTTCCCGGGGAAATTATTATAGGAGCAGACTCCCACACTTGTACCTATGGTGCCTTAGGTGCCCTGAGTACGGGGGTGGGCAGTACAGATATGGCTGCGGCCATGGCTCTGGGAGAGGCTTGGTTTAAGGTTCCCTCCACGCTGAAGTTTATCTTTAATGGCAAGCTCAGGCCCTGGGTCAGCGGTAAAGATTTAATTCTTTACCTCATCGGTAAAATTGGGGTGGACGGGGCGCTCTATCGCTCCATGGAGTTTTGGGGTGAGATTGTCAGCTCCCTCTCGATGGACAGCCGCCTAGCCATGTGCAATATGGCCATTGAGGCTGGAGCGAAATGCGGGATAATTGAGCCGGATCAAATTACGCTGGACTATGTGACGCCGCGGGCCAAGCGCAGTTTTACGCCGGTCTATGTGGACAAAGATGCTGAATATGAAAAAGTTTATACTTTCAACGGAGATGAGATCGAACCGCAGGTGGCGTTTCCCCATCTGCCAGAGAATACCAGGGGAATAAGTGAGGTGGGCGAGGTACGTCTTGATCAGGTGGTAATTGGCTCCTGCACCAACGGTCGCATGGAAGATCTGCGTATTGCCGCAGAAATATTGAGAGGCAAAAAAGTACACAGGGACGTGCGTCTGCTCATTATCCCAGGCACACAAAACATTGTGCGTCAGGCAATGCAGGAGGGACTGTTCGAGATCTTTATTGCTGCTGAAGCAGTTGTTTCTACCCCAACCTGTGGACCTTGCCTTGGTGGGCATATGGGTGTTTTAGCCAACGGAGAGCGTGCCCTGGCGACCACAAACCGCAATTTTGTAGGACGAATGGGCCATCCCGGCAGTGAAGTGTATCTTTCTAATCCTGCGATCGCTGCTGCAAGTGCTATAGCAGGCAAAATTTGTGCACCTGAGGAGGTGGCTTGAAATGCAGGGTTACGTTTGGAAATTCGGCAATGATATTGATACAGATGCCATTATTCCAGCCCGCTACCTCACCACGTCAGATCCGGACGAATTAGCTAAACACTTAATGGAAGACGCGGATGAAAATTTTCCAACCAAAGTAAAAGCGGGCGACATAATTGTTGCTTTGAAAAACTTTGGTTGCGGCAGTTCTCGGGAACATGCTCCGATAGCGATCAAAGCCGGGGGGGTCGCCTGTGTGATTGCTCATTCTTTTGCCCGAATCTTCTATCGAAATGCAATTAACATCGGGCTACCGATTTTGGAAAGCCCCGAGGCAGCGGAGAAAATTGAGGAAGGCCATGAAGTAAAGATAAATCTTGCTGCTGGCACCATTAAAAACCTTAGCACCGGAGAAGTTTATCAGGCAGCGCCGTTTCCTCCTTTTATGCAAATCATTATGGATAAAGGCGGTTTGATTGGTTACGTCAAATGGCGTCTTGAGAGTGAGTAAAAATAAATAGATTAGGATAGGAAATTATATCATCCTAGTAAAGTTTTCTTTCCTAGACGATGGGGGATGTTTTGGGGGATTCCCCCTTGAATATTCCGGTGCGTGAGTGCACGTTGACCGTTTGACGTTGTGCACGCCTTCCGCTGAAATTGGGCATAGGTTCCGGAATAACTGAACACGGCTAGACGGGGTCCTGGGTGCCGGTTTCAGCACTTAAATCCATTATACAGAAGGTTTCTACCGGTGGATCAGCGTGCACAATCAATGCGGAAGCTATGCCCAATTTCAACGGTCAGCGCGCACAATTAGCGCGGTCAAAATGCACAATTTGGCTCGGCGTATTCACCTATGAGGATGAATATTCGCAAGCAACAGATTATGCTGGTTAAGACCATCAACTTTCGTTTCTTTTCTGTAAACATGCTTCCATCCCAATTCTCAATG
>QLUI01000007.1 GCA_018725345.1 Bacillota bacterium
ACACCCGATGAAAATATCTTCGCCCTGGTGGAGACCGCTGAAAGATACGGTAAATATTAGTAGGAGGGATCAAAATGCAAGACATTCTCTTTGGGACGGGTTTGATCGAGGCATTGCAAAATGCCTTATCCCCGACTTTCGACTGGTTGTTTGTATTCATCACCGATTACATGGGTGGAGATTTTGGCTATATGGCTATTATAGGGACTGCTTACTGGTGTTTTAGTAAGAAAGGTGCCGTGATAGCGTTTTACGTTCTCCTGCTGAGCGCCTATTTGAACCATTCTCTAAAGCAGATGATAATGATGGAACGGCCGCCTCCAGGGTATCGTATAATTGGGAAGGAATGGATAACCTGGGGATTTCCAAGTGGCCATGCCCAAAACGCAGCGACATTCTGGAGCTGGGTATGGCTCAAAATCAGGGGCTCTCCCTGCTTTGCCCTGTCCCTAACCATGATTTTTTTGATAGGGCTCTCAAGAATATATTTAGGCGTTCACTATCCCGGCGATGTCATAGGCGGGATAATAATCGGGGTGCTTTTCTCAATATCCGTGCTTAAACTGGGCCAAGTTGCCGCTAAGCGATTTAAAAACCCTTATCAATTATTAAATCAAGCCGTCCCAGCTCTTGCATTATTTCTGCTGCCTTTCAACCTCTTAATTTTCCCCGATATCGCCAGGGGCGATCCCTCGCCAACGTTGGGCTTCCTTTTCGGTTTTCCCATCGGGGTAATGCTTGAGATGAAATACATAAATTTTAGCACTGAGGTTAGCCTCGGAACCAAGATTTTGCGGGCTTTGATGGGCTTCAGCTTGTTGGCGGGACTAATGATAATACTGCCCCTCCTGGGTTTGGGCGGGACGTATTATCTAAGGTTCATTAGGTCGGCAACGATTTCATTTGCAGGAGCTTTCTTGGTCCCCCTAGTCTTTAAGGCAATCAAAAGGTAAAGACACCTAGAGAGGTGAAGTAATGGCTCAATACACCCCCTTTGAGAGATTCCTGGCCGCTGCCAGGTTCGAGAAGGTTGACTATGTGCCCGTCGTGGGGGCAATTACCCATGTTTACATGAACCATCTGATGGGATATCAGGCGGAGGGACTAAAGGCCCTGTTAGACCGGGAAAGAAACATTAATATCCTGCGCTATGGAGCAGAAGTCTTCCCCGAAGTTCCCCTGATATTCATCATCAATCCCTTCAGCAACATTTTCATGGACATGCTCTTGCAGTTGGATAACCGAGACGCCTTCTACTGGGGGCAGTCCGAGCTGCGGGTGGGCAAGATCAAGAGCACTGAGGATCTGGCGAAGATCGAGATACCCGAAGCCTTTACCAGCGACGTCAGCCGGCTTCTTCTGGGGGAGTGGAAGGAGTATATGGACCACATCCCACCGGATCTCAAGAAAGACTACGGCTACTGCGATGGCTTGCTCCGTTTCGATAGCCCCTTTGACACGCTGACCGAAAACGTGGGCGCCTCCGAATGGTTCATCAAGATGCGCACCGACCCCCCATTTGTGCATCGGGCCATGGAGCTGTTCACCGAGGCGGCCATTGTCGGTGCCAAAGCGCTGGCCAGAGCCATCGGTGAGCCGAAGTGGGTGATCCTGGCCGAGGATTTCCCGGGGATGATCTCGGCAGAGCACTACCGCCAGTTCGTCCTGCCCTACCACCAGAGGATATTCGCCACCTTCCCCCAGGCCCTGAAGCTATTGCACAACGATTCTAACACCACCCACCTGCTCGATCTTCTCCCCGAGTGCGGCATGGACGTCTTCCACCTGGGTTACGAGGTGAATCTGAAATTGGCCAAGGAGAAGATGGGGAAAAAGGTGGCCTTGATGGGGAACATCGCCCCCATGGGGGTGCTGCTGCGTGGGAGCGATGAAATGGTGCGACAGGTGTGCCGGGAGCAGATATTGATCGGTAAGGAGGGGGGAGGTTTCATCTTCTCCAGCGGTGGGGAGGTCAACCAGGGCACTGACCCAGCCAGGATCAGATTGATGGTGGAATATGCGAAGAAATTCGGCAGATATAATGACCCAAGAGTATATCCCAAGAATGCGTACAGGCTAGGAACTAAGCTGGAACATCTGTTGTAGAATGCTAACCGTCCTCGAGGCGGACGGCTTGGAGGCGCGTGAGCGAGAGCTTAAGGGAAGGGCGGCCGGCTTTGATACCCCCTTGGAAGTAGATGAGAAGATTTGCGCTCGTTTTGACATACTGACGTCCGAGAGACCCCAAGAATCAAGAGAGGAGGCGAGGTGTTTCTTGTAGTGGGGGAATTGATCAACTCAGGCCGTAGTGAGATAGCTCAAGCCCTTAAGGAGAGGAACGAGGTGCTTATTCGACGATTGGCCCGTGCACAGGCTGAAGCGGGGGGACACGTGATCGACTTAAATGCTGAGCAATCCATGGAAAACGAGGTGCGTGACCTTCAATGGTTGATAGGCGTCGTGGAGGATGAGCTCAGTGAGGACGTTCGTTTGGCCATCGACACCTCCAATCCGGTTGCTATGGAAGCCGGGTTAAAGGCCTGTTCGACCCCACCGGTGATAAACTCCATCAGCAACGAGAAGACAAACGCGGGGTTAATAGAGCTCGCCGCGGAAAGCGGGGCCGAGGTGATCGGTCTTGCCATGGGGGAGCACGGCATGCCAAAGACCGCCGATGATCGGGTAGAGGAGACCCGCACACTCTTGGAGAAGTGCGATCGCGTAGGCCTCGACCATGGTCGTCTCTATGTGGACATGGTCTGCATGTCCGTCGGAAGCGCCCCGCAGCAGGGAACGCAGGTGCTTCAAGCGGTCCGGCGAGCAAGGCAAGAACTTGGGATAAAGACACTCACGGCGGTGAGCAACGTCTCCTTTGGGTTGCCGAACCGCCGTTTGCTCAACCGAACCTTCTTGGCGATGTTGGTGGAGGCCGGCTTGGATGGAACCATCATGGATCCTACTGATAAGGCGATGATGGATACCCTCTATGCATCCCGCGCCTTGGTGGGACTCGATAACTATTGTTTGCAGTACATAAAAAAGCAAAAGGAAAGGGGGACTAGATAGAATGCTGAAAGAAATCAAGCAAGCCGTGGTAGACGGGGACATGGATGGTGTGATTAAATTGACCAACGAAGCTACCTCTCAAGGGTTGGGGGCTCAACAAATTCTTGATGAAGCACTTATGCCAGCGATGGACATTGTCGGAGAAGAGTATGCCAAGGGAGATCGCTATATCCCGGAGATGCTGCTCTCTGCTACGGTGATGAGGGGAGCGGTAGCAGTATTGAAGCCGCTGTTGGTCAATGCAAAGGTGAAAGCGCGTGGTAAGGTGGTGATCGGTACCGTCGCAAGGGACTTGCACAATATCGGTAAGGATCTCGTAGCAATGATGCTGGAGGGAGCTGGGTTTGAGGTGATAGACCTGGGTATAGATGTCACCGCGGGGGAGTTCCTCAAAGCGGCAAAGGAACACAGCCCCCATATCCTTGCCATGTCCGCGCTGTTGACTACGACAATGATCTACATGCCAGAGGTCATCGATGCCATTAGAGGAGCCGGCCTTCGCGATCAATTAAAGGTGATCATCGGGGGGGCACCGGTGACTCAAGGGTACGCCGATAAAATCGGTGCCGATGGGTACGCTGCGGATGCAGCCAGTGCAGCCAAATTAGCGAAAAGCCTTGTATGAACGATGCTTAAAATCTCTTCATCTCAACCTGACGTATGTTGGCAGAGGATCGCCGATGAGCGGTCTTGCATATTCTATGAAGCTTTTCGTCACATCGTTACCTCTTTCGCTAATATACTCGTCTGGTAGAGGCTTCACCCGGCCAATCACATCCTCAAGATTAGCTGTTCCAATGATGCACTTGTATTGCGGCGAGGATTCCCTCTCTAATGTGATCATAAGATCAGCATTGCCTTCCACTGCATATCTAACCGCTTCCCTTCCCACTAAGTAAGCCTCCTCTCGATCGGTCCTTGAAGCTAAAGAGGCACAGACCCTCTGGATCGTCCCTGGCTTGTCCGCCCTTGCCTTAAGCCCAAGCTCCCTCGTTATTAAAGCACAGAGATACTCACTCACACCGCCCCTCTGGGCATGGCCAAAGGCATCAAGATCCACCCCTCTCTTAGACTCCACCAGAGTTCGCCCCTCCCCATCCTTCAGCCCCTCACATACCGTGACCACAACATATCCCAGGTCTTTATATATTCTTTCAACGTCTTCTAAAAACCTCTCCTTGATAAACGGCCTTTCAGAGAGATAAATCAGATGCGGAGCATCTTTATCTCCTTCCCGGGCCAGGGCAGTGGCAGCGGTGATCCATCCTGTGTCTCTACCCATGGTCTCGATCACCTTCACCTTATCCACTATCCCTATGGCTTCAGTGTCAAGCCCGGCGTCCCGTGTAGCGATAGCTACCCATCTGGCAACACTGCCATAACCTGGACAGTGATCGGTCCGGACGAGATCGTTATCAATGGTCTTAGGAATCCCAATGCTGGAGAGCTCGTAACCCTTTCCTTTAGCTATCTCTGATAACCTATGAGCTGTTTCCATGGAATCGTTACCACCGATGTAAAAGAAATAACGTATATTGTATTTTGTGAAGGTATCTATCACTTTTCCGTAGTCCTCATCTTTTAGTTTATATCTACATGAGCCTAAGGCAGCAGAGGGGGTATATCTCAGCCCTTCAATGGTGGAGGGGTCTTCCTTACCCAAATCCAATAGGACCTCATTTAAAACCCCAACAATCCCGTGAACTGCCCCGTAGATCTTTTCGACATCGTGTTTTTTAGCCTCCTGGATCACCCCTGCCAGGGAGGAGTTGATCACCGCCGTTGGGCCCCCGGATTGACCAACCACAAGATTTCCTTTCGGTTTCATCTTCACCCCCTATGTCAGCCTATCCATATCCTTTCCCCTAGTACCCATGAGCCTATCTAAAGCTTCCTTGGCGGAGAGGCTTTCATGGACGATGCCGTTGACCGCTAGGGCCACTGCAAGGGGGTCTTCTTTGGACGGGAAGAGGACGTTTCTGCCGAGCAATACCCCTCTCACATTTCTGCCAACTTTGAGAGCCTTTGAGATCTCTTCTAGCACGGGGGGCAGATCCTCACGTGCAGCACCCCCTAAGATCAAGATGGGATGGGTAGTTGACTTTGCAACCATCTCGAAGTTCTCTACATAGGGTATCTTAAGCCATATGTTACGTGAGGAGTCTCCTAATGCGGTAGCGATTCCGATCGCCTGAATCAGCGCCTCAGGAGCCTTCTTGACAGAATACGTGTCTCCCACCTTCTCCACAGGCAGACACTCCACAAAGGCAGGGGTGTCGTACTTGTTGAGTTGACGTATGGCGTGGGCGGTGTAATCGAGGGTGGCGCCGCACTCAGGGGAGCCTGGATCTAGCCTGAACATAAGTTTTGCACCATCTAACCTCATTTGGTGAATAGATTCAGCGGTCCACGAGGTATAGCGGTCGTCCATCTCAAAGACGGTTTTGGAGATGCCACCACGGTTCATACACCCTAAGAGGACTTTATTGTCCATGAAGGGCTTCTTGCCCCTCTCCTTTAAGAGGTAGTTAACCAAAAACAAGTCCTCCAGGATATCAGTGGTCCCCATCACTCCGTCGAACTCCTCTGAGGTAATCACCCTCAGGATCCTTCCTAAATACTGATGACGGTTGCCCATGATAAGAGGGTCTCCGTTGGAAGCTGTTATCCCCCGGGCGGGATGATCGGCTGCCAGTATGGTAAGCTTGCCATCTTTAGCTAACTCCCCCCTCCTTTTGCGGGCCTTCGCCTCCTCAGCAATGATGTCCTTCTTGTGAACCCTAAGCTCGTTGATCTGATAAAAAAGCCCTTCAGGGAAGAATTCCTCCAACCTGAATTCGTAACCTTTATTCATCTTTCCTGGCCTCCTTTCAGGACCTCTTTGTTGACCAGATTTGGGGGCTCTTTGCCTTTGAGAGCCGCTATCATGTTCTCCGCAGCCATGGTGGCCATCTTGGTGCGTGTCTCCACAGAGGCGCTTGCAATATGGGGCAACAACACCACATTATCCAATTTCACCAGCTCCGGATGAACCTTGGGCTCCTCTTCATAGACGTCAAGCCCAGCTCCCTTGATCTCTTTATCTCTTAAGGCCTTAACTAAGGCTTCCTCATTCACCACAGGGCCACGGGCTGTGTTGATCAAATAAGCGCTTTTCTTCATTTTCTTGAACTGTTCAGTGGAGAACATATGCCTTGTCTTCTCAGTAAGTGGGCTATGGATGCTTATAAAGTCGCTTTTCTCCAACAACTCTTCAAACTCCACGAATTCTGCCCCCAGTTCCTTCTCGGCCTGCTCATTTCTGATCTCATCGTAATATAAGATCTTCATATCAAATCCCCTGCTTGCCCTTTTTGCAACTGCTGTTCCAATCCTTCCCATCCCCACAATTCCTAAAGCTTTTCCGTATACGTCCCTCCCCAGGTGGGGCTGAATCAGCTCCCAGCCTTTGTATTCCCCCCTCCTGGTGAACTTATCTGCTTCCACAATCCTTCGAGCAACGCTCAAAAGCAACGCAAAGGCCAGATCGGCAGTGGTCTCAGTCAAGACACCGGGTGTGTTGGTCACCATAATTTTAAGCTTTGTAGCAGCACCCACATCGATGTTATCATAGCCTACTGCAACGTTACAGACTACCTTAAGCTTAGGATTGGACTTAAGAACCTCAGAATCGATCCCATCGCTGAGAAGGCAGATGAGTCCATCTGCTTCTTGAATCTTTTTAATTAACCCTTCCTTAGAAAGCCTTGCTCCTTCATTCATCTCAAAGGTAATCCCCTCTTTTCTGAGCATCTCTAACGCTTCAGAGAATATCCGTTGAGAAATGTAAACCCTCATAATTATCACCTCTTCAATTTAATAACCCTTCTTGCACCTTCACTTTAGCCCAAGCCTCATTGAATGTCCGCTTAGCATTTGCAATCACTACCTGAGAGGACTCTCCCTCTAAAGGCTTTACTTCAAAGCCGGCAAACGGTCTTTCTTTTCCCAGAAAACCCACGGCAAATAATGCCTCGATGAAATCCACTATCTGAGGGACATCATTCTCACCACCTTCAATCCCAAAGCGGGGATGTTGATCACCGTATGCTGGATGATCTGAGTCTTTCATCACGCAGTTTCCGAGATGGACGTGGACTAAGTGATCAGCTACCACTGATAAAGCTTTATGGGCACTCTCACGTTGCAGCGGCAGATGGGATAAGTCAACCATAACCCCGAATGAGGGATGCTCCTTTTTGACCACTTCAGCAACCTTAGCTGCATCCTGGTTATGCCCAATCAATGCCTTTTTGTCTATATCAGGGTCAAAGATCTCCAGGGTGATTCCTAAATCACCCTGGCTTTCAGCATATTCACAGATTTGATTTAAGGAGTCGCACAAAAGTTTAATCTGCTCCTCTCTCTTATCGCCTTCAGGAGCTGGGCCACTTAACAGAGCAAGCCTCTCAGCTTCTATCTCATAAGCCTGATCAATCCCCGCTTTAACTGCATCAATTGCTTCCCTCCTTTGATTTTCAGCAGGTGAGTTCAGGTTGTGCTTTCCCATAAGCAGTATAGGTTGTGCCCCAAAGCCAACCCGCATATGGGCTTGCTTTAGAAGCCTAGCTACTTCCTTACGGGTCTTCCCATCATTGATCCGCCCTATCTCAACTGCGGTGAAGAAGGGATCAAGTGCAATCTCCGTTAAAGTCTCAATGATCGGCCCATCTCCCCCGATAGTCTCTGGATAGGCCATGAAATGAACAATGCTCATCTCAAGATACTTCTGATACGGCTCGTTCAATTTTTCACCTCCTCTTTAAATGACAGATGATCTTCTTTAAGCAGTCATCGGGATTGGGCTCAGGCAAAACCTCAGCTGAGAGGAAACCTTTGTAGTTTATCTTGCAAAGGGCACGAGTTATCTTGGTGAAATTTAGATGCCCATACCCCGGTGCCCAGCGGTTGCTGTCGGCCACATGAACATGAAAGATCCTATCACCGGCCTTCAGGATACTCCCCTCTATTGAGACCTCCTCGATGTTAGCGTGAAAGGTATCCAGGAGGAGGCCGAGATTCTCTGCCTCCACTTCCTCCAGAATCTCCAGAGCTTCCTGCATGGTATTGACCAGGCTGCTCTCGTAGCGGTTCAGTGGTTCAATGGCCAGTCTGACTCCGCGAGCTTCTTTTGTGCATTCGCAAAGCGCCTCGATGAGCCACGAGCGTCCCTTTTTATCACCCCGACGTCCTCTGATCAGACCGATGATCACTACTGCGCGCAGGTCGAGTTCACGTACGAAATTAAGGTGTGCCTTGATGCGCTCAATTGCCCGGCGACGGAGGGCAGGGTCCTCCTCGGTGAATGAGATCCCCTCTATCTCGTATGCCTGGCCTGTAGTGATCGCCGCAACGGCGAGCCCGGTTTCGTCCAGGGTTTTTAGCAATTGTTCCCTCTCAGCGGGACTAATCCGCTCGGGGTGGGTGATCGCAAGCTCCACCCCGTCGTAGCCCGCTTCATTTGCCCGCTTTAGGTTCTCCACAAGGCCAGTGGTGGGAGAAAACGGCGAAAAGGGTGTAGGATCCTGAATTGGAACGATCAAGGCCGTCTGCATACTCATAAACCGATCCTCGGCAGGCTGTAGACCGATTTCCATCCCTCACTTCCCGGCTCCTTCAAATAGGGCTCCATCTCCTCGGCTGTCCGAAGTGTCACCTCCTCTACAGGTGGCACCTTGCCCGGTGGGAAGGCTTCAAGGATCTCCTCGATGGCCAGGGTGAGATAGCTCAGGATGGCTGCGATGGGTCGCTTGGCCTTCCGAGCGGTAGCCAGGGCAGGTTTTCCTACCACGCCCGCGGGCGTGGCCGCAAGCTCGATTGCGAAGTGCCCCTCCCCCTCGGACCACCTGTGCGGCCGCCGATGGGCATCGACCGATGTGTCGAAGTGGCCAGCGGGAAGGAACGCTTTCCCTTGAGCCTCCTCAGCGAGGGAGGTGTCAACCATTCCCTCAGGGAACATGAGCAAGGCGACCGATGTCTCCGACTCATCGGCATGGATGAAATGAGTTTCCAGCGAATCGGGCCGCTCGACCGGGAAGAAGAACTCTCGTACTCCCCGGTGCCAGTCCAGCATCTGGAAGACACCCGGAAGCTGATAGCGGTACATGAACTCATGTAGCGCTGACTCCAGAATCCAAAGCTGGCCGTGGTTGTTGATGATGATCTGCTTGCGGAAGCCATCGTTCCACAACCCCAGCATCACGTTGATCAACGTCTCCCGCACCACATCCTCCGGCATAATCACCGTCCCGGGCATGCCGATGTGGTGGTAGGGATGCCCGCCGTAGTTCAGGGGCGGTAGGGTCAGGTTGACGGGCCGGTCCTGCTTCACGGAATAGCGCCGCACTGCCTCGCTGATCTGGGTCACCATAAAGGTGTCAAGCCCTGAGACGGTATGTCGGCCATGATTCTCCGTAGAGCCTACCGGGATGAGGACGACATCGTTCTTTCTACGGTTCTTAATTGCTTCAGCCCGAACTGTTGTCTGAATGTAAGAGCCCGGTCTCCCAAGCTCCGATGGAGAAGGGACCTCGTATTTGACGAGGACTCGGTCTATCTCCTCCTCCGAAGCATCCCAAATTTTCTTCTTCAGCCGCCCCACCTCGGTGTCCTCAAAGACGATAGCGGGGTGCTCTGTGGTGATCCACATGGACATCTCTTCTCCTCATTGCTTCTATGGTTTGATGATGATCTTTCCGTCCTCGCGCTTGGTGGCCTTCTCCAGGGCCTCAAGAGACCGGTCTAGCGAGAAGCGCGAGGTGATGATCTTGGAGTTGTCGATCAGGCCAGCCCCCATCATCCGGATGACCGACGGGAAGATCCCGTATCCCGAATGCCCTTGCGCGCCGTACAGTTTGGCCTTCCTCGTTTGGAAGCGTTCGAGGTACATCGGCACCCGTTGCGCCGCCCGCCCCACCACCGCCAGTTTCCCGGCGATGGCCATCGTTTTCTCCATCTCCGGGATCGTCTTCTCCGGGGCACCTGCGGACTCCAGCGAAAAGTCCGCCCCCGCGCCGTGGGTGAGATCCATTACTACTTCGGAAGGGATGATCTTGCACGGATCGTAGACTGCATCAGCGCCTACCTCTTTAGCAAGCTTCCTGCGCACCTCGGAGACCTCGAAGGCAATCACTTTAGTTGCACCTGCGGCCTTGCAGAGCTGAATCGCCCCCAGGCCGATCGGACCCGCCCCGTAGATCGCCACGTACGCCCCCGGCTGGAACCCCCCCGCACACTCGAAGATCGTGTTGTATGCGACGCAGGTTGGCTCGGTGGTCGCGCCCACCTCCCACGCTGTAGCCTCGTCGCTGTAGCGCTCGAACACTGCGTCCAGCTTCCAGCAGAGTTTGATCGGGACGACGATGTACTCTGCCATGGCCCCATCGACGGTAAACCCAAGTTCCTCGAGGTTCTCGCACTGGTTGGGGAAACCATCCCGACAGGGGCGACAGTAACCGCACCAGACCATTTCCTCCACCGTGACCCGATCGCCGACCTTGAACCCCTTTGCCTCCGGCCCGCGGCCAAGTTCCACGATCTCTCCGGCGAACTCGTGGCCGATGGTCGCGGGGAACTTGGTGAGTCCAGGATAGAGGATGTAGTCATCCTTGTCGGTCTCGTAGAAATGAATATCGGAGCCGCAGATGCCGCAGGCTTTCACCCGGATCAGGACCTCACCCGGACCAGGCTCGGGCTGCTCCACCCCCTTAAGCTCAAGCCTGGGGTACCGCCAGACATTGAACCCCTCGATCGCTTTGCCCGTCCTCTTTTCGAACTCCGAGACCCGGTAATCGGGCCGCGGCTCCCACTTTGCCGAAAGCACCAGTGTCTTCATTTCGCCTCCTTTCGCAAACATTTCTTATCGCCCGAAGTTGCATTATACCCCGAGTTCGATGACCGACAAATCGGCCTGTACGGGTCTTACAAAGCAAGATTGGGATCGATCTCGGACAGGCGGACCGGACGGTGCTCCTCATAGGAGCATTTGGCCGCATACCCCATCACGACGGGAATCTTCCCGTCGAGCCCGGTTACCGGTGGCTTTTTGCCCCCCTGGATGCACTTGATGAACGTTTCAATCTCAGCGACGTAAGCATCGGTGTACCGCTCCGCAAAGAAGTGCAAAAGTGGCGAGGCATGCTGCCCTTGTTTGTCGGAAATCACTGTGGTATCCGGTCTGGGGTTATGGACAACGATCATCCCCTTCTCGCCGAAGACCTCCAGCCGCTGGTCGTATCCATAGACTGCCTGGCGGGAGTTGTCGATCACACCGATTGCTCCGCTGCGAAAACGTAGGGTGATCACCGCCGTATCGACATCTCCAGCTTCACCGATCTGGGGATCTACGAGGACAGAGCCGACCGCGTAGACCTCCTTGACCTCCTCACCCATCACGTAACGCGCCATGTCAAAGTCATGAATCGTCATGTCCAGGAAGATGCCCCCAGACACCTTAATGTAATCAAGCGGCGGCGGCTCAGGATCCCTGCTCGTAATCCGCAATATGTGTGGTCTTCCAATGGCCCCTTGAGAAACGAGTTCCTTTACGCGCCGGAAGTTAGGGTCAAACCTCCGCTGGAACCCCACCTGCAGGATAACCCCGGCTCTTCCCACCGCTGCAAGCACCCGGTCGATCGCTTCGAGCTCGAGCGCGATCGGCTTCTCACAGAAGATGTGCTTCCCCGCCTCGGCTGCTTGCTCAATGATCTGAACGTGGGTATCAGTGCTTGAGCAGATAAGCACAGCGTCGATCCCGGGATCCCCCAGGATTGGGCCATGCTCTGTGTAAGCCTTGGGGATACCGAACTTAGTTGCACAACTCGCAGCAACCTCTCGGCGAACGTCGGCAACCGCTACCACCCCCGCCTCAGGGATCAGATGGGTGAGATTTTTCGCGTGCAGTCTCCCAATTCGTCCTGCTCCGATAATCCCAACTTTTGTTTTGTGCGTCATTTCTCCTCTCTTTGGATCACCGGGAAAGCTAAAAATCGCTAGTATACCCCGTATTCCTGCAGCACCTCCCACATCGCCATAATGTTCTCTGGAGGCACATCGGCCTGAATATTGTGAACTGCAGCGAAGATGAATCCGCCGCCGGGGGCTAGATCATCGATTCGCCTCTTGACCTCATCGCGCACTTCGGTTGAGGTCCCGTGAGGAAGTACGTGTTGGGTGTCAACTCCCCCTCCCCAGAAAACCAACTCATCACCAAACTCCTTCTTGAGCCGCCTAGTGTCCATTTTCGCTGCGCTGACCTGCACCGGGTTCAGAATATCAACCCCGGCGTCGATGAGGTCGGGGATGAGGTCGTAGACGGCCCCGCACGAATGAAAGAATATGTAGATCGGAGCTTGAGACTTTTTCTTTATGAATTCAAAGAGTCGCTTGTGCCTCGGTTTTATGAGCCTCCTGTACATAGCAGGGGAGATTAACAATCCCTCTTGTGTAGAAAGGTCGTCCGCCTCTAAAGCGATCTGAGCCATATCCCCGAAAGCATCTAAGAGCCTATCCCAAGATTGAATCTTAAAGTCGGTCAACCTGTCTAATAACAGTGTAGCCAAAGAGGGATTGCCTGCCAGGTCCATATAGAACTCCTTGAATCCTCTCAGCCATGAGGCCAACTCGAAGATTCCGCCCCCACCAGGAGCAGCGATGGTGAGAGCGTAGTCTGTGGGGGATTCTTTCAAGCTCCACTTCGTCTCTTGTAGGTTTGCTGGTTCGGGGAGGGGTGGAAGGGGCTGTTCTTGAACGTCTTTTACGGTTATCGATCCCGAGAGGGGGTGTGCCCTCATATCATAGTAAAGACCGCCTCGCTTCGGCATCGCCCATTTGATGCCAAAATCATCGGTGAATGAGGTATAGTTTCCTTCATCTTGCAGATCAGATACCTCACCCTTTGTGACAATATCAATCATTCTTACGTCGACTTTCAATCTCTGACATATCTCTTCACTTATCTCTGCCCGTTGGGTTATTGTATCGTGCAATTTAAAACCTCTTGCATCAATGCCCAAATGAGTGACCAGTCTTTGATAGGCACACCGATGGATCCCTGTTACAGAGGTGCCTCCGAGATCAAAGGGAACCTTGTCCGGTTCTTTATGCTGCAGGGCTGTTAGCACTCTTTCTCGCGATACTATTAGACCATCCCCCTTTTCGACGCTGCGGGCCAAACGGTAATCAGTTAGCTTTGTTACAAGGCTGACGCAACACTAGTCGCTTTTACGTTTTTCCAATGCTTCCGCAGAACCCGTTCTTATCACTTGCATGATATCCTCGACTGTTACATCCTCTCTAAGAAATTCCCCAATCTTAATCCCACGGTCCAGGATGACAAATCTGTCAGCAATACTGTATACGTGATATATATTATGGGCTACCACTACAGCCGAAACTCCCTTTTCTTTTAACGATTTAATGCGTTTGAGGACGTATTCGCTTTCTTTCACCGAGAGAGCGGCGGTTGGTTCATCGAACAGAAGGAGTTTTGCCTGGAAGTATAGAGCCCTCCCTATGCATATGGATTGCCTTTCCCCACCTGAAAGGACTGAAACCTTCTCTCTAGGGGATCTTACCCTTACACCAATAGTTGTTACCGCCTTGACACATTCCTCATCCATCCGTTTTTCATCAAGATATCCAAACTTAGTTGGTTCTCTGCCAAGAAAGAAATTTCTTGAAATGCTCATCAGATCTACTAACGCGGATTCTTGATAAACGGCTTCAATGCCTACCTTTCGAGCATTTTGGGGTGAAAGAAAACGTACTTTTTCCCCCGCAAAATAAAATTCACCTGTAGTTGGAGGATGAAAACCCGCAATAATTTTTACCAAAGTAGACTTGCCAGCACCGTTATCCCCTAGGAGTCCAACTACCTCGTTTTCCCCGACATCGAAGTCCACGCCTTTTAACGCTTGAACATTTCCAAATTGCTTGGTAATATTTACCATCCGCAGAATTTTTTCTAAACTCATCTTGACCTTCTTCCAATCGCAATGTTAATGGCAGCGCCGCCGACAAGTAAGACCCCCACAAAGGCTGTGTACCAGTAAGGGGGTGCGCCCACCAAAATCAAGCCATGCTGGATCATCGCTATCATGAAGGCACCCATAAAAGCCCCTGCTACGCTTCCAAAACCACCTGTAAGCAAGCATCCTCCAATAACAGCAGAAGCTATGGCCTCTAGCTCCATGCCTATTCCAGTGGTTGGGGCTACCATTCCAAGGCGAGCGAATGAGATCAAACCAGCAAGGGCTGCAAGGAAAGAGCAAACCACAAAATTTATTGTTTTCACCTTTGCGACAGGTATGCCCATCATTCTTGAGGTTTCTTTTCTTCCTCCAACAGCAAATACCCAGTTTCCGTATCGTGTTCGGCTGAGCACTAGCGCCAATAATAAGCATATTAGCAATGTCCATACAATCGAAGAACGGAAAAACCCCCAAATTGTACCGGCCAGTATTTGCCTAAACAAGTAGCCACCTTCAAAACGTTGTAAGAAACCTCCTGTAATCGCCAGGACAGTTCCTCGCAGGAACATCATCATTCCCAAGGTCGCTATGAATGACGGTAGTCCTAACTTTATCACGAGTCTGCTGTTGATAAAACCTATCAAACAGGCCAGGCTCAACCCGATCAAAGAAGCGGTAACAGGGTCCAATCCTCCACTTCCCATTAACACCGCTACGATTACCGGCGCAAAAGCGAAGGTTGAACTTACAGAAAGATCGAATTCCCCCGCGATCATCAAAAACGCTATGCCTGTGGCTACGATTCCCAGCTCTGCTACTCTTACTAATATCACCGCTAGGCTATGAACTGTTAAGAACCTGTCCGAAAGAAGTGAAAAACTAACGGTAACTACCATCACTGCAATCAGGACTCCAACTTCCGGAATGCTAAAGTATCTTCCAATACTCATTTTCCCCCACTTTAAGGACGAGGTAAGCCCCTCCCTCACCGGGGCGGGAACCAGCCCCCGATACGGGAGGGGCTTATTACTGGAAACGGAACCTCATTTAGGCGCCGCCAGTTACCTCCACCTGGAATCTTATGATATGCAGGTTACCCGCATCTATGAGCGTTGGTCCCGTGGGAACTTCCTGCGGAGGCAGGAAACCGACCCTTAAGTGCAAGTATAGCCAGACTACCGGGAGAAATCCTTGTAGGTAAGGCTGTTGGGCAACCGCGGTAATCATTGTCCCGTCTTCAATTGCCGCCATGATTTTAGCATCTAGATCAATCGTAGCTAGCCTTATTACACCGACTTTCCCCCAGTCTCTCACCAGCTCTATTGCTGCCCAAGCGTCCGAAGGACCTAACGCAAAGACCATGTCCACCTCAGGGTGTCCCAATAGATATGCTTCAAGGAACCCGCGATGCTTAGTAGGATCTATATCAACGTCAATTGCCTCTACCGGTATGCCTAGAGGCTCAAGAACATCCCTAATGCCTTGAGTTCTTGCTTCGAGACCAACGTGTCCCGGTTCAGTTATCATGACGACGGCGGCGGTGGGTGTAAATTCTTCGAGCACCCTTCTAGCCATCCCGTATCCTGCCATATGCTCCCTTTGCCCAATGTACGCAAGGTATGGAATCCTTTCGTCAACTGGTCTCTCGTCAGGTACGTTGACAGCTATTATAGGAATACCCTTAGCTATCGCCTTCCTTGCCATCTCGTCTAAAGCTATCGGGCACGTCATCGTCAGAATTATACCGTCGGGCTCGGCTACTATCGCGCCCTTCAGCATGGATACCAGCTCCTCAATCGAAAACACATCCGGTGCCACATAGTGTGTTGTAACACCAAGGGCCCTCGATGCGTCTTCCATACCCATTCTCACGGGTGCCCACCACGGATCTCCAGCGGCACCATGGGATACGAAATAGAAAGTGAAGACTGGCGCCGGCACTTCCTCAACCACCTCCGGTGGTGGTACGGGCGGACATGCTACAGGAATTGTAGCTATCAAAATAGCCACAATTACAGGTATTGCGACTTTCCAACGTCTTTTCATCATTTCCTCCTTCCTACTATGTTCATACATGCGTTTTTACTAGATAGCACTTACATTCATACCTCCATATCTCACCCCCCTTCATGTCACTCTCTCAACAGGCTGTCTAAAAACCGCCTCTCAGGGACTAATCGCCGACCATCGATTGTCCCTGCCATCTTAATCGTTATCCCTTGAAGATTACCACCCCCTTTCAGCCACTCTTGTTCCCCTTGTTCCCCTCTATAACTAATTATACATGCTTACCCCGACCAATGTCAACTGTTCCCTTCTGGAACTAATTTTACATGCTTACCCCGACCAATGTCAACTGTTCCCTTCTGGAATGTAGAGTAGGGAACAGGCGAACAGCGGTCACCTGTTTTTCCAGTTCCCCCTCATCGAACCGTGCGTGAGGTTTTCCCTCACACGGCTC
>QLUI01000070.1 GCA_018725345.1 Bacillota bacterium
CCAAAGCAGGGTTTTATGGGGCCAGTATTTGTTTAATGGCATAGCCTTCGCCTCCTGGAAAACGCGGCGATTTAGAACCAACCGCGCGGAGTTTTAGGGCCGCCGGCGCGGAATTCCGGAGCAATTGAGCGCGGAACTCGAGAGCCATATCCAAACAAATCCTGTAAGATGAAATTAATGCATGAATGCATAATTTTATCTCAGGAGGAATGAGTATGACAGACAATCTCGCCATCGTCCGGGCCGTCTACAGCGGCCTCAGCCAACGACAGGTTGCTGCTACCCACAAGGTCTCAAGAAACACCGTTGCCCTTCTCGTACGTCACGCACAAGAACAAGGACTCTTAACCCTGGATGATCTTCAGCACTTGGACAACGCTGCATTCACGAAGATGACAGGACCCGCCACTGGTCCTTCGCGTGACGCTACCTTCAAGATGCCCGATTACGACTACGTACACAAAGAGCTCGCAAAGCCTCATGTTACGCTGAAATTGCTTTGGGAAGAATATGTGCAGTCTTGTCTCCAAAGCGGAAACAGGTTCTACATGGAAACCCAATTCCGGCATTATTACCACAAACATGCAAGAGTCCATAAAGCCACCATCAGGCTAGAGCACAAGCCTGCATTGGCTGCTGAAGTGGACTGGGCAGGCACCAAGATTGGATTCTTTGACACGGAGATTGGAAAGTTGCATGAAGCCTCTCTGTTTGTCATAGTACTGCCTTGCAGTCAGCTCATTTACGCGGAACCCTTTCGAGATGAAAAATTGCCATCATGGATTGCAGGACATGTACATGCGTTCCAATACTTTGGAGGAGTCCCTAAGACCATGATTCCTGACAACCTGAAGAGTGGTGTGCAGCATCCGAATTTCTACGAACCTTCCATCAACAAATCCTATCAGGAGATGGCGACTTATTACGGCACCGTGATCATGCCTGCCCGAGTTCGGAAACCACGTGACAAGCCCTCTGGGGAGAACGGCGTTCTCATCTCCTCACGTAGAATTCTGGCGAAGCTTCGAAACACTCAAATTCTCTCCTTTCCCGACTTGAAGAAGCATGTTCAAGAGGCTCTTGAGCAGGTGAATGAAGCTCTTTTGACTGGAAGAAGCGAAAGCCGATGGACTGCTTATATTGAGGAAGAGAAAGACTACATGCTCCCGCACCCGGCATCCCCGTATGAGTTGGCGCAATGGGCGAAAGCCAAGGTCCAGCCCAACTGTCATATCGCCTACCAACGCAAGTTCTACTCGGTTCCCTTTGAGTATCTCGGTGAAGAAGTCGATGTTCGAATCACGCAATTGACGATTGAAGTATTCTATCACCATCAACGAATTGCTTCTCACAGAAGGCTATTGGGCAAAAAGGACTATGCCACCAACAAAGAACACATGCCTCCGGACAAGCTCTTCTTTGCGGACTGGAATCGAGATCGTTTCATCACCTGGGCAGACAGTGTAGGTTCCTCCACCCGCAAAGTCATCGAATCCATCTTGGAGCGAGCAGTGATTGAACAACAAGCATATCGATCCTGCTTTGGTGTGCTGAGCCTTAAGGACAAGTACACAGTCTTACGCCTGGAACACGCCTGCAGCGTCATTCTCTCGCATACATCTACACCTACCTACCAGCAAATCAAGAACATCCTGGAAAAAGCCCTGGATGCTTCGAAGCCAAAGAACCAGGAAGCACCTTCCAAAAGCCAGCAGCCACGTGGATTCCAACGTGGAGCAGATTATTTTGGAGGTGACAGCAATGCTTAACCATGAAACCATGAACAAGCTCAGACACATGAAGATGACAGGCATGGCCGATGCTCTTGAGCAGCAGGAAAGGGATCAAGGCTTTGATGAGTTGGGATTTCATCAGCGACTCAGCTTCCTTGTGGATAGCGAATTCACTCGGAGACGGCACAACCGACTGCAACGACTGATTAATCAGGCCAAGTTCCACGATTCCACCGCTTGCGTGGAAGACATCAACTATGCAGCGGACCGCAAACTTGACCGAAGCCTCATCATGGAGTTAGCATCTTGCAACTACATTCCTCATGCCCAAAACATCATCATAGTGGGACCAACCGGCGCGGGCAAGTCGTATCTGGCTCAAGCATTAGGACAAGCTGCATGCCGAAGATTGATTTCCACAAGGTACATTCAACTCCCAGACCTGCTTGATGAGCTCAGAATCGCAAAGCTCAAAGGCCCTGAGGTCTTCCAGCGTCTCCGCAAGCAGTTCGTGAAGTACAGTGTACTCATCATCGATGAGTTATGCAAAGCTTTGCATAACTCATCTTATGTAAAGATATTTATTATGCAAAGTTGAGTACATAAATCCAGAATCTAGCAACAGTCCTGTGAGCCGAACTTTGCATAATAATATTGTTCAGATAATGGTTTTTAACCAGTTTACCATATCCTGTTTCTGATTAGCTGAATACCGATCATTAGGAAGGACTTTTGGGCTGACATTTTCAACTGCCTTACGTTTAATTTCGGGGTTCGATTTAGCATAAATTTCAGTTGTTATTACAGATGTATGGCCAAGGAAGTCTCGGATATAGACGAGGTTCACCCCGCCTTCCAGAAGATGCATGGCCTTACTGTGCCTCAATGTATGCGGGGTAACCGATTTCGGAAACAGTTCAGGGCACTTTAATCGGGCCACTTTGATGTACTTGTTAAGTATATAGGATATCCCGGCTCGTGTAAGTTTTTTCCCTTGCTTATTAAAGAACAGCGGTCTGGAGAGATTCTCTTTGAAGGGAATGTTCTCCATGTATGAACTTACGATTTTCAGGGTTTGTGGCATTATTGGTATAATCCTTGTTCTATTTCCTTTACCAGTCAATTTTACTGTTGCAGGTTTCCTTTCCCTTATACATCCAACCATAAGGTCTGCTAATTCCTGGACTCTTGCACCAGAATCATAAAGCAGTGCAAGTAAAGCCAGATCACGCCGCCCATCCTTACATTTCATATCAGGAATACTGAGTAATAACTTTATGGCTTCGACAGATAAATATTCCATTGGCTTAGCCGTAATTTTTTTCATTCTGATTGAAAGAATTGTTGTACACATCCCCACGTATTCTGGTGCTTCCAAGATGACAAATCGACAGAAAGAATGGATTGCAGCCAGCCGCTGATTCAAACTAGCAGATGAATAATTATTTTGCTTCTCCAGCCATTTAAGGAAGGATTCAATGTATTCCCTGTTTAGTGCTTCAAAAGAAAGCTTACTTACAGGTTGCTTTACAACTTCTCCTTGATAGCGGAACAAAAGAATAAAAGTATCCCGGTAGGATTTTATTGTGTTGTCACTGTAACCGGAACGCTCCGGGATATATTTGATAAAATACGCAGATAAAAGCTGAGGCAAGAGGTTATTCTTTGTCATGGCTTACCTCCGGCAATACATTATCATAGTAGGTAGCCATTCCGTTAACAACAGACTCGAGTGATTCTTCCGTAAGACGAAGATATTTTTCTGTGCTTTCTATACCACGGTGACCGAGATAGGTACTTAGTGTTGGCAGAGCGCAGTAAATGTCCCTGCCCTCTGAAACCATTTTTTCCAGCGAATGTACTGCAAAAGTATGCCGAAGGTCATGCACGCGAGGTGGTGTTCCGTCTTCCTTATAAATGCCGGCCTGGTTCATAAAACCACGCAATCTAGAATAAGCTGCTGTACCACTAAGATGGCCTGTGGAACAGGAGTTTCTGTAACCGGATGGGAAAAAGTACCCGTCATACCCTTCACCGAATTCCATAGCAAGTATATATTTCCGGCAATATCTTTGAAGAGAATCTGACATGGGCACCAACCGCTGACTTTGGTTCTTTGTGCTCCTGAGGAAAATGAGTCCCTGTACCACATCTAGATCTTGCACTTTAAGTGACAGCGCCTCATTCAATCGCAAACCACATCCATAAAGCATTCTGAACAGCATCGGATAGACCAAATGCTGCCTGGGGTACCTTGGGGAGTATAATATTTGATCCACTACTTCAGCTAGCTTGCCGACCTCATCATGCGTTAGGATGTACGGAATAAAATCTTCCTTTATCTGGACAAAAGCCGTTTCTGGATATACATAAAAATTATATCCTATCCGGTTCATAAATAATGCGAACTGTCGTACGGTACTCATCCTAAGATGTTGGGTTTTGACGGATTCATTCTCACGTAATGCGATATAAGCTTCGACCATATCTTTTGTAATTGAAAGCTCTTTGTCTTCGGGAAGATATTCCGAAAAATGCTTGTCCATTTCCCATAAACGGTGGCAGTAAGGCTCGCAGATTTTGAATCCCAGGCTTCGTTTGTAGTCAATAAATTTTTTACAAGAGGCACTGAAAAGGCCAGCAAAGAGATAGCTATAATTCTTATCCTTCATATGGCACATCCAATGCAACGGAACGTAGTTCCCCGATATCAATATTTAGATAAAGGCGTGTGGCGGCTGTACTTTCATGTCCAAGTATTCCAGTTATGACTGGATAGGGTGTGTTGTTTTTTAATAAGCTGCTTGCCAAACTATGCCTCATAGAATGAAGGCCGTGCCTGCGGTTAGAAATGTTAATTCCGGCAGCATCAAGATACTTTGTAATTACATAATGAAATACATTTGATTTTTCATATGGCTCATAGGGAGCACGGTGTCTTAGAAATATATAAGGTGATTCACTTTTGGGACGGCTTTCACGGAGATATTCAATCAGAGCATACTTTATATTTTCCGGCAAGGGGAGTTGTATAGGATTGCCGGTTTTCTGCTGAACAAACTCGATAGTTCGCTTGTTCCAGTATACGTAGTCAAGCCTCATCATTCGTATGTCACCAGCACGGATTCCTAGTTGTATTGCAAGAACAAGAACCAAGTAGTCGCGCTTTCCAATTGCGATATCCCGGTCAACTGCTTCCAAAACCTTTTTAATCTCGTCTTCATGATAATAAGATGGAACACGCTCCAACTTATTCGAAATGATAACAGGAAAAAGCTGTTGAAACGGTGTGTCGGTTAACCCACTATCATATAAAAAAACAAGAAAATTTCGAAGTGTGAAAAGGATGCCGCTAACCGTATTGCGCATATATATGTCATTCAGTTCCTTGACATATGAGAGAATCATGTCTGCATTCAGCAGCCTAAAATCATCAAGCCCACGGGTATGCAGATAGTTTAAAAACCTTGTCATCTGGATGGATTTGCATCGTACCGTTTTCACTTTAATACCTAAGGATTCCTGATATCTAAGATAATTTCCCAGAAACCCAGAAAAACAGTCTGCCACATGGATACCCGATAACTTATGACAACGTGTTACCTCTTTCTGCTGATAAATTTCATCCATCAGCTTAAGTGTTCTTAAACAAAATGCCTGCTGACTAGTTTGCTTTTCACCTCCTTTAATGCCATAAGTATTGCACAAGATGGCATAACAGCTATCATAAGAATAATAAATGATACCTGCTTGTTCGCTATGAAGAATGAGCTTATTCCAGACCCGGCAATACCGTTGGATAGTACTTGCATGATAATCGAGGCTTTGAAGATAATCTTTTGCCCTGTTTGTAAGTTCAGAAATGCGTATAGTAGAATTTTTCACGGTCTTTCCTCCGATCGTTTTCTTCTACTATAGCATGTATTATTATGCAAAGCTCAGCGCATAAATGTGATGAATATATCTGGATTTATGTACTCAACTTTGCATAATAAATATCTTTACATAAGATGAGTTATGCAAAGCTTTGCATAACTCATCGATGATGAGTACACTGTACTTCACGAACTGCTTGCGGAGACGCTGGAAGACCTCAGGGCCTTTGAGCTTTGCGATTCTGAGCTCATCAAGCAGGTCTGGGAGTTGAATGTACCTTGTGGAAATCAATCTTCGGCATGCAGCTTGTCCTAATGCTTGAGCCAGATACGACTTGCCCGCGCCGGTTGGTCCCACTATGATGATGTTTTGGGCATGAGGAATGTAGTTGCAAGATGCTAACTCCATGATGAGGCTTCGGTCAAGTTTGCGGTCCGCTGCATAGTTGATGTCTTCCACGCAAGCGGTGGAATCGTGGAACTTGGCCTGATTAATCAGTCGTTGCAGTCGGTTGTGCCGTCTCCGAGTGAATTCGCTATCCACAAGGAAGCTGAGTCGCTGATGAAATCCCAACTCATCAAAGCCTTGATCCCTTTCCTGCTGCTCAAGAGCATCGGCCATGCCTGTCATCTTCATGTGTCTGAGCTTGTTCATGGTTTCATGGTTAAGCATTGCTGTCACCTCCAAAATAATCTGCTCCACGTTGGAATCCACGTGGCTGCTGGCTTTTGGAAGGTGCTTCCTGGTTCTTTGGCTTCGAAGCATCCAGGGCTTTTTCCAGGATGTTCTTGATTTGCTGGTAGGTAGGTGTAGATGTATGCGAGAGAATGACGCTGCAGGCGTGTTCCAGGCGTAAGACTGTGTACTTGTCCTTAAGGCTCAGCACACCAAAGCAGGATCGATATGCTTGTTGTTCAATCACTGCTCGCTCCAAGATGGATTCGATGACTTTGCGGGTGGAGGAACCTACACTGTCTGCCCAGGTGATGAAACGATCTCGATTCCAGTCCGCAAAGAAGAGCTTGTCCGGAGGCATGTGTTCTTTGTTGGTGGCATAGTCCTTTTTGCCCAATAGCCTTCTGTGAGAAGCAATTCGTTGATGGTGATAGAATACTTCAATCGTCAATTGCGTGATTCGAACATCGACTTCTTCACCGAGATACTCAAAGGGAACCGAGTAGAACTTGCGTTGGTAGGCGATATGACAGTTGGGCTGGACCTTGGCTTTCGCCCATTGCGCCAACTCATACGGGGATGCCGGGTGCGGGAGCATGTAGTCTTTCTCTTCCTCAATATAAGCAGTCCATCGGCTTTCGCTTCTTCCAGTCAAAAGAGCTTCATTCACCTGCTCAAGAGCCTCTTGAACATGCTTCTTCAAGTCGGGAAAGGAGAGAATTTGAGTGTTTCGAAGCTTCGCCAGAATTCTACGTGAGGAGATGAGAACGCCGTTCTCCCCAGAGGGCTTGTCACGTGGTTTCCGAACTCGGGCAGGCATGATCACGGTGCCGTAATAAGTCGCCATCTCCTGATAGGATTTGTTGATGGAAGGTTCGTAGAAATTCGGATGCTGCACACCACTCTTCAGGTTGTCAGGAATCATGGTCTTAGGGACTCCTCCAAAGTATTGGAACGCATGTACATGTCCTGCAATCCATGATGGCAATTTTTCATCTCGAAAGGGTTCCGCGTAAATGAGCTGACTGCAAGGCAGTACTATGACAAACAGAGAGGCTTCATGCAACTTTCCAATCTCCGTGTCAAAGAATCCAATCTTGGTGCCTGCCCAGTCCACTTCAGCAGCCAATGCAGGCTTGTGCTCTAGCCTGATGGTGGCTTTATGGACTCTTGCATGTTTGTGGTAATAATGCCGGAATTGGGTTTCCATGTAGAACCTGTTTCCGCTTTGGAGACAAGACTGCACATATTCTTCCCAAAGCAATTTCAGCGTAACATGAGGCTTTGCGAGCTCTTTGTGTACGTAGTCGTAATCGGGCATCTTGAAGGTAGCGTCACGCGAAGGACCAGTGGCGGGTCCTGTCATCTTCGTGAATGCAGCGTTGTCCAAGTGCTGAAGATCATCCAGGGTTAAGAGTCCTTGTTCTTGTGCGTGACGTACGAGAAGGGCAACGGTGTTTCTTGAGACCTTGTGGGTAGCAGCAACCTGTCGTTGGCTGAGGCCGCTGTAGACGGCCCGGACGATGGCGAGATTGTCTGTCATACTCATTCCTCCTGAGATAAAATTATGCATTCATGCATTAATTTCATCTTACAGGATTTGTTTGGATATGGCTCTCGAGTTCCGCGCTCAATTGCTCCGGAATTCCGCGCCGGCGGCCCTAAAACTCCGCGCGGTTGGTTCTAAATCGCCGCGTTTTCCAGGAGGCGAAGGCTATGCCATTAAACAAATACTGGCCCCATAAAACCCTGCTTTGG
>QLUI01000071.1 GCA_018725345.1 Bacillota bacterium
AGTATGTCACGCAAAGGCAATTGCTGGGACAACGCCCCTATGGAAACGTTTTGGGGCAAAATGAAATCTGAATGGCTGCACGGAGTCCGTTTCAGGAAACGCGAAGAGACCCGCGCCGCAGTATTTGAGTATGGATACATATTCTATAACCGGAACAAGCTACACGCGTCAAACGGCTATCTTACGCCAGAAGAATACTACAATATCGGCAGTCAAGGGGCGGCGTAGCCGGGACGAAATCCTTACCCTTGACGGCCTCTCCCAAACCAGACCCTCTTGTCTCCCGTCATGCAAGGCATGGCGGGTTGCCCCCGGCGAGGGCGGGTGTGGGCAGAGCCCACAAAGTGCACTGTTCCCGTCTGTGCGGGCCGACAAACTGCAGTGCAAACAAATTGCCCCCGATGTGCTGGAAAAAGCCATAGCCCTCAAGCAAGAACAACCCCCATCCGGAGCAGCGGGCAAGAAAAAGATGGCCTATCTTGTCGTATTTATCGATGACTATTCCAGGCTCGTCGTACACGGCCAATCCTACTTTGAATAACAACCTGCCCTCCTGCTGATACATAACGAGGTAGCGACGAAAAAGCTGATAACCCTTGAAAATACTGACTTTATTACATATCAGGGCTTCTCTCCAAGAACGAGGTCAGCTCCGAGAATCCATACAACAGAAAGCTCTTTACACGCGTAAGGCAAGGCCACTACATTCTAAACCTAGCGCTTTCGGTTCGCCACGGAGACGAATGGCTGCCTATTTACAGCTTTGCCGGGGCAAAGCTCTAGGAGCACGTTTTCTTGTCCTCGCCCAGGGTGTGCGGTAAGTGAACTGCAAACGGGCGATGCAGTATTAGTGCCTTTGGTTGCGCAAAAAAGGACATTGATCACAGGAGGCATGAAAAGTGAAGATCATCGTTCTAGTAAAACAAGTGCCGGAAACAAGCGATGTCAATCGGTGACCGTCGTGCCGGACAGTGTGTCGGTAATTGTGATGTAGTAGTGGGGCAGGGAGGGAGGGGCGTCGAGGGCCGAAGTGATCGTCTCTTAGGGATGGGGGCATTGCGACGTGAGGTAGGAGTGTGGTTTCCTTGCAGCCCATATTGTTGCTGTCGTTGTCAGTAGTCGCGGGGATTAGCGTAGCTGTACATAGTACTTATTGGGTATTGCTGTTGCCACTTGTACCTGTTCTGTGACGCTGTTATGGATGGCGGGGTTTTACACAAAATTAGGGATACTCCCTTTTTAATGGTTGTTTTGACCGCGATGGTAACTTTATAACCGGGCTGGAGCCTGATCCCAAAGAGCTGGAAGCTGCGTTTCGCTGCGAAGTGCTTAAGCTACTCAAGAGTGCGGGTAAGATTAATAATTTGGTTATCAATAATATGATGGGTTGGTATCACAGCGGCTTTAATGTATATTGCACAAGTGTGATTAATCCCTTTGATCAGGAAAGGTTGGAACGACTTGTTCAATATTTTATCCGGGCTCCTATTTCGCAGGAACGGATGACGTATGTCCCGGCTTCTGAAGCCCTTGACAATGCAGCCAGAGTGATCTATAAAGCCAAAGACGGCAGAACAACAAAAACGTTTTTTGCACTTGACTGTTTGGCGCACCTGATCACCCATATACCGCATAAGGGAGAGCAGATGGTCAGGTACTATGGTTATTATTCCAATAAGGCTCGGGGAATGCGTAAAAAAGCAGATACCGACATGTTGGTACCTGCACTGATCGATACGGAGGTATCGAAGAAGGCATTCCGCAAAAACTGGTCACGGCTTATCCAGAAGATCTATCATGCCGACCCGCTTGTCTGCCCCAAGTGCTCCGGCAAGATGAGGATCATTTCTTTTATCGAAGAGCCAGACGTAATCAAAGACATCCTGCAGCATTTGAACCTATGGACGGTAAGAAATCATGATCCGCCAATAGGTAAAGTGTTATGATGGTCATGCGATACTCCTTGCTTTGAAGTTACCGTTCGACTATTGCTCCCCGCACGGGCGCAGCAGCCGGTCTACCTTTTCTTCCAGCCGCAAAAGGTCGTCCCGGGAGGGCAGGTTCAATTCGCCCAGCACCTGCGCTATTTCCTGGCGGATGACCTTTTGCGCCTCTTCCCTTTCTTTCTTGCCCCGTTCCAGCAGGTCATTTACCAGATCTCTGGCCTCTTCCTGGCCGACTTCCCCTTTTTTTACCAGTTCGTCCACCAGTTTTTCCGCCGCTTCCCTGGTTAAGACCATGGCTCCCCAACCCAGGGTAAAAGCCTTGCGCAGCAGTTCTTTCATCTGTTTTCTCCTCCTTCAATTCGTGGTGATGGTCTTGCTTGAATTTACCGATCTTGTTCTTGGATCAAACCGCACACCTGTTAACCCCAAGGTCCCTAATATACCCAAATGTTTCACAAATAAAATCACGTAGCTTTTTCCAGTGCCTCTTCCAGGAAGTCCATCAGCAGGGCCTGTTCGGATTGGTTGAGATCGGCCAGGTTGTCCTGGAACCTGTCCAGGTGGCAGACGATCTGGGATAGCGGCGGGAGCTGGGCCGCTGTTTTCAGCATGCTGCCCATGGCGGCACCGGCAAACATGGCCAGTCCCGTTTCCGCCTTCGCCGCGCCCAGCACCACGTTCTTGACCAGCCCGAGGCTTTTTGCGCTCAGAGTTTGCAGTTGTGCGATCAAAAGGGTGATCATGTACGCGCTGAAGATCAGGGGACGTTCCAGGCCGGGTAGTTCTTCAAATAGTTGTTCGATCAATTCCCTGAGATTGTTTTTTTTCAGCCCTGCGCACAAGGACAAAAGCCGTTGCCTGACTTGCCGCCATTCCCTGAGAGGGACCTTTTCCTCCAAAGTGCTGCCGGATAACACCGCCTCAGCCAAGCGGGTAAGCGCGAACAGTACCATCGCCCGGCCGGGAAACTTTTCTCCTTGGTTCACTTCGTACTGGCGGACCAGCAAGCCTTCCTTTTCCAGCGTCTTCAACATCTCGTAAGCGCTCCACTTGCTGACTCCCAGCAGTTCAGCCACCCGCACGTAGTGTACCGGCAGTTTGGTGGCCTCGTAAAGCTGTTTGATTTTTTGCAGGAAGTCCATTCGCCGCCGGGTGATGCGCATCACTTTCCCTCCAAGTTAATCGTATTGTCAATAATATTATCACCCCCTGTACGTGTTTAGTCAAGGGCTGTAACACTTAGGAGAAACGCGATTTTTTTCGGGTTAGCAGACAGTCCTGATGGTTTGCCGGGACCGCACTTCCGCGGCCGCCTCCGCCCGCCGGTTCAGCATTTCGGCCACGGCCCCTGTCAGCACGTCGCCGGCACTGTGGTGGTTGGGCTTGGCCTCGCTTTCCGCCACGATGTCCCGCAGGGCGGAGGGCACATCGATAATGGGGCAGGGCCGCAGGTGGTCGCCGCAGAAAGGCTGCCTTTTTTGGAAGGCGGCAAACATCGGTGAGCGCAAGATCTCTTCCAGGCTGTGATCCTTGATGTTGTGGGTGGAGAAGTGGACAAAGGCGCACGGCTGCACCGCGCCGCTGGCGGCCACGTGGAAGTAGCGCCGCCCGCCGGCGATGCACCCCTGGGTGAGTTCTCCATCGTTCCAAAAGTCGGCCAGAATGATAGGTTTATTCTTGCGGATGGCGGGCACGTGCGCGGCCATGTAGTCCCGCTGCTCCGGTGTCAGCATCAAATCCGGGTTGGGGTTGCGGCCGACGGGGATGTAGTGGAAGATCCAGCCGTACCGGGCTCCTTTCTCCGCTAGGAAGTCCACGAAGACGTCGGAAGTAATCTCTTCCACGTTCTCCCGGGTGGCGGTGAGGGAAACGCCGAAGACAGCTCCCCGCTCCCGCAGCCGGTCCATGGCGACGGTTACTTTTTCAAATACTCCCGGACCGCGCCGACGGTCGGTACTTTCCTCCCATCCTTCGAGGCTGAAAACCGGGGACAGGTTGCCTGCCTCCACGATTTGGTCCGCTACCCGGTCATCGATTCTGGTGCCGTTGGTATACAGCATGAAAGCCATATCGCTGTGCTTAGTGGCCAGGTCGAACAGGCGTGGGTACATGAAGGGCTCCCCGCCGGACATCACGATCCAGTAGATCCCCAGTTCCTTGGCCTCGGCACAAAGGCGGTCAAGGCGCTCAAAGGAAAGCTCGTCATGCTGGGCGTAGGCGCCGGCCCAGCACCCCTCGCACCGCAGGTTGCAGGCGCTGGTGGGGTCCACCAAGATAGTGTGGGGTACGTTGAACCCTAGTGTCTCCGACAGTTGCCTCTGCCGGGGGATACCCAGCAGGGCGGAATTAACGAACCAGTTGTAGAGCAGCCGGTGCAGCACATTGGGGTGGGTTTCTTTCAATACCCCTTCCGCCAGTTGGCGCACGGCCGGGTTGGAGGCAATGGCTTTTTCCAATTCGGCTATGCTCCGCTTATGTTCTTCCCCCCGCGCTAACAGCTTACCCAAGCCCAGCAACCGCTCTATGTGAGTAACCGGGTCTTTGCTCAGGTAGCTTAACAACTCCTGCAGCATCTTTTCACCCACATACCTCTTAGCAAATTCCATGTTGAACTCCCACCTTTTCATCATAGTGATCCTCCCTCCTTTCGTATTCACTTAAGAGGATTATTCACCTAACCCGGCGTAGCCGGAACCAAACTTTACCGAATTATTTTTCTTTCCAGTTTGCGAAGACAGGAATCCGCTGCCTGTTTTTAGCTAAAATGGGCAAAAAGTCCACAATACCTACTGGAAGCGGATAACTAGTGCAGCGACACAAAAGTCCGTGCACTAAAACATTCATTACTAAATTGTTCAATAGTCAGGACTTTTTTTATGTCAAAGCTGCACGTTTTAAATCAGTACTAGTGCCGTCTAAAAGAACTGTTTTGATCTAAGGAAAACGAACCACTCAAATTACCATAAACGCGGTAAGGACTTATATGTCAAGGCACTAGTCATTTCGTTGCTACCCTCTGGTCGATTTCGCCGCCAAGCTGGTCCACAAACCTACTTGATAAACACTGAACGGCCATTTGCACCGCATTGGTAATGGCTTTAGCCCTGGAACTGCCGTGACAGACAATGCTTACCCCCTGAGCCCCCAGGAGGGGCGCGCCACCGTATTCCTCATACTCTAATTTCCTTTTTATTGATTTAAACCCAGGCAGCATCAGGGCAGCCCCAAGGCGGGTGCGCACGGACCTTGCCATTTCCGCCTGGAGCATGCTAAACAATGACATGATTAAGCCTTCGCTAAATTTCAGGATACTGTTGCCTACAAAGCCGTCACAAACAATCACATCTGCCTCTCCGCTAGGAATATCTCTAGCCTCATAATTGCCGATAAAATTAATGGGTGCTGCTGCCAGCAGTTCGTAAGCGGCTTGGGTTAATTCATTCCCCTTGTTAATTTCTGTGCCGATATTTAACAAGCCGATTTTCGGGTCACTTATTCCCATTACCCGGTTAGCATAGATGCCGCCCATTAAAGCAAACTGCAGAAGGTTTTGAGGTTTACAGTCCACATTGGCGCCCACATCAAGCATCAGTTTGCCTCCACGCAAAGCAGGAAGAACCATGGCTATAGCCGGCCGCTGGATGCCAGGGATCCGGCCCAGACCAAGCAGGGCGGCGCCCACCTGGGCTCCTGTGCTGCCGGCAGATACAAGCCCGCCGGCTTCCCCCTCTTTAACCAAACGGGTAGCCACTGTGATAGATGCGTCCTTTTTCTTTCTTAATGCAACAGCCGGATGTTCATCCATCCCGATTACTTCGCTGGCATGAACGATTGATAAATTATGTAGTTTGGGGTACTTGGCTAGTTCCGCTTCCACCTGTAATTCATTGCCTACCAGCAAGATATTTGCAATGCCCGAGCGGGCAGCCTCTACCGCGCCTTTAACGATTTCACCAGGAGCATTATCACCGCCCATGGCGTCCACAGCAATTTTCATTAATCAATCATGCCCCCTTACTTACGCTTAGTTAAATCCGAGACAATAAATTGGCCCTTAAAGACCATTTCCTTTTCCCCCTTGGATTTAACTGGGTCTTGGCTTCAGTGGGGGATTGCTACCCCCGCTGAAGCTTAGAGCCAGTAATAATGAATGCCCTGGCCCTCAATTTCTATGCCTGCCTTTTTGCATGAATCCCGGACAGCATTCCAGTTATCACTGCAGTCGCATGTTTAGCAGCAAAGGGTTTTTTTATCTCCCGTGCCGAGCATCGCATTTTTTGCAGCTCTAAAGGATTTTTTAACAAATGAAAAATAACCTGAGGAATATGAGAAATATCTTCACAAAGGACAGCTGCTCCACGGTTTTGTAGGTATCGGGCATTAGCTGTTTCTTGCCCTGGGAAAGGTGGAATAATTACCATCGGCAGGTCACTTGCTATCGCCTCGCTGACGGTTAAGCCCCCAGATTTGCTCACAACAATTTCTGCCATTGCCATCCAGTCTGCCATATTTTTAACATATCCAGATACATAAAAAGGATGGTTAGCTCCGTGGGCAATAGGTGCCAGACGCTGTTGCAACCGAGAGTTCCTACCGGAAATGACAACACTTTGCAGGGAGGCCTTGTAAGACGCAACTTCTCTGCACAACTCCTCAATACCCCTGTTAACACCAAATGCTCCACAGCAGATTAGTAAAAGAGGAAGGCTCTGATCTAAACCATTGTTTTTCAAAAGTTCATTTCTATTCTTTTCCTGAGCAAAATCTAGGGAAATAGGAATACCGGTCACCTTGATTTTATCACCGGGTACTCCGCAGGCAGTCAGCTCATTTTTTACTTCAATAGCTGCAACCAAGTACAGATCTGTCAGCGGGTGGATCCATTGATTATTCACAATATAATCAGTTATTACCGTCACCAATTGGCCATAAAACTGCCCCTTACCCTTGAGATCTCCTACAACCTGGGAAGGGGCCGGATAAAAAGAAACCACCACCTGAGGTTGAATAGCCCATAAAAGTTTTGCACACTTGTTCAAGCCTATCAGATTTAATCCTTTTTGCAGGGAGGAATCATGGGGCAGCCTGTTTGCATAGTTGTAAAAAGACCCGTATAATTCCGGTCTGAACCTTATGGCAGCAAGGTATAAGGAGTTTGCAGATTCTGCCAGCCAAGGACTTATTTCCTTAAAAAAATCAAATGACGCTACTTTTACCTCAGGAAAAAAACGCTTAAAAGCATGTTCCACCGCCATGCAAGCATGAATGTGCCCCCCTCCAAATGTGGCTGTCAGCAGTAAAACATCTGCCAAAGGTATCACAAACCCTCTTCTCCCTAATAAGTAAGCAAATCCACAATTTCCCCAAATTCCCCGTTTATACTAATATAATTCTGCTGCCGGCCAATGTCAAGCAGGTTCTTGCGGTTTAACCCCCTAATTTTAGAGTCTATTCCCCTTATTCTCACGATTACACAGGATTTCAAAAAAACAACTAAAATCTTTTTCCATCCAACGTCAATATGGGTTGTATCTTCTAAAGTCGACCTGACCGCCAAGCCTTGACCCACCGTGATTATTGATAGCGAGGGACGGGCGAGGGTGACGGTAGACGGTATAAACTTATACTGCCCTTCCCCGCCACGCATTTTATCACGGTGGGTCAAGGCCAAGCCGCAAGCGCTTGTCGTCCAGGTCAAAGCCAGAAAGACTAAGAAAGCTTGAAAGAGATAACCGGGAATTGCGGGAGGAAAACGAAATCCTAAAAAAGGCGGCGGCTTACTTCGCGAAGAACCAGAAATAAAGCGGTTCGAATTTATCAAAGCCAATCGCCGTGATTATCGGGTGGCGAAAGTTTGAAAACACTATGATTTAGGCGCTATCCCAAAAAAGGGCACAACAAAGTAGACCACTTAAA
>QLUI01000072.1 GCA_018725345.1 Bacillota bacterium
GCTAACTCCTTGGCCAGAGATTTAGTCAAGCCAATCAGCCCTGCTTTAGCGGCTGCGTAGTTAGCTTGACCAGCACCACCTGCCTGACCGATGACAGACGAAAGGTTGATAATCCGCCCACCGGACTTTTGTTTTAAAAGTGGCCGCATTACCGCTTTTGCACAGTTAAAAGCGCCGCTCAAGTTGGTATCTATCACCGACTGCCATTCTTCTAGCTTCATCCTGGCAACAATATTATCGCGAGTAATGCCCGCATTATTAACTAGTATATCAACTTTACCGAATATATCAAGGGCAGTTCTAATCAGTTTTTCACAATCTGGCGCGTCCGCTACATCTGCACGAACGACCACACCTTGACCACCGGCGGCTTCAACTTGAGCCAGAGTTTCTTGTGCCGCCTTTTCATTTGCAGTAAAATTAATGACTACAGCAGCCCCTTCTCTGGCCATGGTCACGGCAATAGACCGTCCAATACCACGCGATGCGCCTGTTACAATCGCTATTTTACCATGCAACAACACTTTAGGCACCTTCTTCCTCAGTAAAGGCTTTCAAGGCTTTTTCCAGTGTTTTGGCGTCTTCCACCTGATGAACCGAGACGGTGGGACTGATTTTCCTCATCAGACCGCTTAAAGACTTGCCTGGTCCCACTTCCACAAACATCCGGTAACCGTCTGAAATCATTCTTTCCATGGAATCCTGCCACATAACGGCGTTACTCACCTGACGAACGAGTGCGTCACAAATCTCAGCCGGTTGGCAAACATAGTCTGCTGAAACATTTGCCACCACCGGAAGGACGACTGATGTAACCAACACATTTTCCAGTTCCCTGGCTAGGAGCGGTTGCACTCCCTTTAACAGACTGCAATGGAATGAAACGCTGACCGGCAGCTCCATCGTCCGCTTTGCCCCTAGTTCTTTAGCAATTTCGCACGCCCTGCGCATGGCGGCCACTTCACCGGCCACCACAATTTGCTCGGGAGAATTATAGTTGGCCGGCTCCACTACCCCAACTGCAGCAGCCTCTTGGCAAGCCTGCAGCACTTTTCCCCGCTCTAAACCAAAAATAGCTGCCATTCCGCCCACACCGGGCGGCACAGCTTCCTGCATGAACCTGCCGCGCTTTTGCACCACCGCAAGCGCATCGGCAAAAGGCAACGAACCTGCTGCAACTAACGCAGCGTATTCACCAAGACTCAATCCAGCCACGCCTTGAGGCTCAAGGCCGTGCTGCTTCAATACTTCTAAGCAGGCAATACTGGTAGCCAAAATGGCAGGCTGAGTAACTTCTGTCAGCTTCAACTCTTCCTCGCTGCCGGAGAACATTTTCGCTGATAATTTCATCCCAAGCGCTTCATCAGCTTCCGTAAAGACACGGCGCGCCACAAGGAAATTCTCAGCCATATCCTGACCCATGCCGACGTACTGAGACCCTTGACCAGGGAAAATAAAGGCGATTTTGCCCATACCTTACCTCCTGCTTATTCTTGACAAAACATTTTTTCAAGCTCCCTAATCACTCGCAGCGTTCCGGCAAGCAAATCATCAATAATTTCTTGGCTAGACTCCGCCTTCACTACCATAGCAGCAATTTGGCCAGCCATCACCGAACCGTTTAGCACATCTCCATCGCGCACAGCAGCCGCCAGTTTGCCTGCACCAAATAGCTCCAGTTCTGACGGACTGGCTCCCTCTTTTTCCAAACGGGCAAATTCACGAGCCAGTTTGTTGTAGAGAACACGCACCGGGTGACCTGTAGTTTGACCTATCACGAACGTGTCACGATCTTTAGCTTTTAAAACTGCTTCTTTGTATTTATGGTGAGCGGTGCATTCATTGGCCACAATAAATCTGGTTCCAAGTTGAACCCCTTCCGCTCCAAGCGCTAAGGCAGCAGCCACACCACGTCCATCGGCAATTCCGCCGGCAGCAATCACCGGCACCTTCACCGCGTCCACAATCTGGGGGACTAACACCATGGTAGTCAATTCGCCAATATGACCGCCTGCTTCCAATCCCTCGGCAATCATAGCATCGACACCCAAACGCTCTAAACGTTTAGCAAGTGGCACCGACGAAACGACAGGAATAACTTTTATCCCTTTTTTCCTAAATTGCTCGACGTACTTACCTGGATTACCGGCACCTGTGGTAACTACCCGCACTTCCTCACGGCAAAGAAGATCGACAACATCGACAACAAAAGGAGATAAAAGCATTATATTCACGCCAAATGGCTTTCTCGTTAATTCCTTGGCTTTTTTTATTTCTTTTTCTAAAACAGAAGCAGGCGCATTCCCTGCTCCGATCAACCCCAATCCGCCAGCTTCAGAAACAGCGGCGGCTAATTCACCGGTGGCTACCCAAGCCATGCCCCCTTGAATGATGGGCACTTCCACTCCTAACATGTCACACAGCCTTGTCCTCAGAGCCATGGTTTATCCCTCCAACACTAGTAACGTAAAATTGCTGCGCCCCACGTTAGACCTGCGCCAAAACCTACCAGCGCAAGCAGATCTCCCCGCTTAATACGCCCGGCGCTGACCGCCTCATCTAACGCCACGGGAATAGATGCGGAAGACATATTGCCGTAACAGTCAATATTGACAATTACGCGGTCCTCCGGCAATTCAAAGCGTTTACGCGCCGCCTCAATAATCCGCCTGTTAGCCTGATGAGGAATTAAAAAATCCAAATCCTCCTTGCTCACCCTTGCTTCATCCAATGCCTGCTGGGTTACTTCACCCATTACGCGCACTGCGAACTTAAACACTTCTTTTCCTGAGAGCATCTTTAGATAATGCAGGCGTTCGTCAACAGTTTCCAAAGAGGCCGGCATCCGCACTCCTCCGGCCGGAATAGCAAGAATGTCAGCATATGTACCATCAGCACCCATTTTTAAACTAAGCAGCCCCTCTTCTTCTGTAGGCCCAAGCAGCACAGCACCGGCACCATCACCAAACAGAACGCAAATATTACGATCGCTCCAGTCCAGCAAACGGGAAAAAACTTCCGCGCCGATCACTAGTACCTGTTTATACGCGCCGGTTCTAATAAACTGGCTGCCCACTGACAGCCCGTAAATAAATCCGGTGCAACCGGCTGCCAGATCGAAAGCAGCCGCATTTACGGCACCTAGTTTCGCCTGCACATAACAGGCGGTAGCCGGCATCAAGACATCGGGAGAAGTGGTGGCAACTATAATCAAATCCACCTCATCCACGGCAGTTCCCGCTTTCAGCAAGGCGGCTTTCGCCGCCTTAACAGCCAAATCTGATGTTTGCTCATCCTTTTCCGCAATTCTGCGCTCACAAATTCCAGTGCGGCTCCGAATCCATTCATCACTGGTATCAAGTGTACTCGCTAACTCGGCATTGGTAACAATCCGGGCTGGCAGAGCCGTACCTGTACCCAAGATACCCACATTCAGCAGCTTCATAGGTTGCTTCCTTTCTGTATGGTGCAGCCACTGTCAATATTTTTCTAATTCGGCGAGAATCTGCCTGTTAACATCCTGACGCGCAAAGCGATATGCCTGGGTAACAATAGCGCTACGGATAGCACGAACATTTGATGAACCGTGGCTTTTGATGATTATGCCGTCAATTCCAAGCAAGGGGGCACCGCCATATTCAGCATAGTCAAAACGCTTTTTCAGACCACGTAATTTAGGCATCAGCAAAGCTGCCGCAACTTTGCTTTTAATGTTTGATGTGAATGCCTCTTTTAGCACACTGAAAATTCCTGCCGACAAACCTTCTACCGCTTTTAATAAGATGTTTCCCACAAACCCGTCACAAACTACTACGTCGGCGGTACCACTCAAAACGTCACGAGCTTCAATATTGCCGCTGAAATTCTCAAGACGTTTTTTAAAAAGTTCATACGCATTACGCACCTGCTCGTTACCTTTGCCCTCTTCAGTGCCGACATTTAACAGCGCCACACGTGGTGCTTTTTTTCCCAGCACTTCCCTAGCGTAAATATTGCCCATAAGAGCGTAATGGTATAAGTGCTCCGCTGGGGCATCCATGTTGGCGCCCACGTCCAAAATTACCACATTGCCTCCGGTAAATGTAGGAGCCACAATTGTCAGTGCAGGACGCTCAATCCCCCCCAAACGCCCCGCTATTAGAAGACTACCGGCCATTAGAGCGCCGGTATTACCGGCAGACACAACAGCATCTGCCTTGCCTTCCTTTACCATCCGGATTGCAATCATCATCGAAGACTCTTTTTTTCGGCGAACTGCCAATACCGGAGCTTCGTCAGCCAAAATAACCTCTGGAGCATGAAAAATCTCCAACCTGTTTTTTGGGTAGGACTTGCCTTCCAGTTGCTTTGTCAAAACATCTTGCTGACCCACCAGAATAAGCTGCAACGAATCCAGTTCGGCTAACGCAGCCAGGCCACCCTGCACCACTTCATGGGGCGCATGATCCCCCCCCATCGCATCCAGAGCGACACGGATCAAAGAAAATCACCTCACTGAATATCTTGCTGTGTAAAGATTCCTTTACCGAAATATTTCTCACAGACAACAAAAACCCTCCCTTATTTTGAGGAGAGTAAAAAGTTTCCTGCCCTGTTACTCTGTCTTAACAACCTCTCTGCCTTTATAGAATCCGCAATGGACACAGACACGATGCGGAAGTTTAGCCTCGTGGCACTGCGGGCAGGGAACCAGACCGGGAACAGCCAATTTCCAGTGTGTTCTCCTTTTATGTTTTCTCGCTTTTGACGTCTTGCGCTTAGGTACCGCCATAAATTAATTACACCTCCTCGTCCTACTCTAGCAGCAGTTTCTTTAGTACAGACAGCTTATCGTGCATTTGCTCCAAATCACAACCACAATTTTCATGATTCCGATCCGCTCCACAGACTGAGCAAAGCCCTTTGCAAACTTCAGCACACAAAGGTTTTAGCGGCAGGGCGGCATAATACAGCTCTCTTGCCAACCTTATCACATCCAAATCTTGTACTTCTTCCGCCGGCAAATCGTCCTCCCATTGACCTTCCAAACGAAGAGTGAATGGCTGAAGACAACGGCTGCACTCTGAAATTAAATCTGTGAGCATACTTCCGAAAACATGAAATTTCCCATCACGGAAAACCGCCTCCAACCTGACTTCCACAGGCCTGTCAAAGCAGGCTCCGTCTTCTGTCAAATCAAACGCCGCCGCCTCCCGAATAAACTCGTAAAAATAAGTCTGTCCGGGCGAATTTCGCAGTGTTTCCAGTGAGATATGCATAGGAAAATATAAGCACCTCGCTTACACTAAGGTTTATTATATAAAGGATTAACTTTTTTGTCAACATTCCAAATAATATGTGTTTTTCGCTTGAATTCTTTTGTTTTCGCTCTTTTTCTAGCGTATGCCACTACCTATCCCTTCGAGGAAGGCGAGTGCTTCCTCCAGTGTGGCTACAGGCACAAGTTCTATAGACCGTGCAACCATTTTTGCCTCCTCAAAGTTTTCTTCCGGAACTAAAAAATATCGGGCTCCGGCCTTTTCGGCAGCCCGCACCTTCTGACGTACGCCACCAATGGAGCCTACTTCTTCTTTCAGGTTGATAGTTCCGGTTCCGGCAATTTGGTTACCCGCAGTTAAATCGGTAGGCTCCAGTTGATTTAATATTTCCAGAACAAACATTAAACCGGCTGACGGACCAGTGATTTGCCCCACCTGAATTTCTATTTCCACCGGCAGCTGAGGCTGCCAGTTAAGCGTCTGGATAGTGACACGAATCGCCGCCTTGTCCTTCTGTTCCGGATGGGTGGTGGTAGGCATAGTGACTGTAACCGCATCTTTACCACGCAACACAGTCAACTCTACCGGCTCACCGACAGCTCGCAGCTGCACCTTAGTCACCAGCTCTTCCGCGAGAGATACTTGCTGCCCATCTACTGCCACAATTACATCTCTCGGCTCCAGAAGTCCCATGGCAGGACTTTCCTCACCTAACGCAACCACTTCGACACCGTCACTTTTGATAGGTACATCAATGCCAAATCGGTGTAGCGCTATAACTCTGGCAAGATTCTGACTTTCCTGCATCCATTGGTTCAGCAGTCGCCTGTGCTCCTCCGGCTCCATCCCAGGTGGAATCACAGTACGCAGTGGTTGCAAATCTGCAATGGGATCCAGCAAGCCATAAAGCAAAAGCAGCGGAGAAGCGTTCTGCTGTGTAACGGTAACGAGATAAAAACTGCCGGCGTGATCTTTGCCGCCTTCCTCAACTGTAATAAAATTAGCGATATCTTCGGCAGAACCTGGTCTGACTACCATATAGCCAGTACGGGCAGACAGCAGCACAATACTTATTAAGATAATCGCGAGTGTTTTACGCATTTTTCCTATTCTGACCAACTCATACCCCTTTCCTTAATTATTCTCTCGGCATACTACAGGAATTACAACTATATATATTACTATTCCAAGCTAATTTATACCGCCGGGAGGGGCTTATGAAAACATACCCAAAACGAAGGATCTCAACTTATGCGTGGCCGGTAATTGCGGTGGCGTTAACAGTTTCTATGGTGCTTTATCCGGAAGACGCGTTTGCTGCGGCAGTTAAGGGACTGGATGTCTGGTGGAATATTATCTGGCAGAAAACGATCCAGATGAGCTGGCTGTTTGTCTGTCTGACTATTGGCTTAATACTCCTAGGTCTCTCTTTGGGAGCGTTGCGAAGAATAAAAATTATTTTTTGGCGTTAGTTTTTCTTACCTCACAAATTTTACGCATTATAATATTATAAATCTCATTTGGCACAAGCTCGCAGATATCACCGCCATAAAATCCAATTTCCTTGATAATACTGCTTGAAACATAAGAATAGTGGTTGTTTGTCATCATAAACATTGTTTCTAAACGCGGATCCAGTTTCCGGTTTACTAGTGCCATCTGAAACTCGAATTCAAAGTCACCCATGGCACGCAACCCTTTAACTATAATATTGCAGTTGTTTTGCTTCGCATAATCAATCAGCAGGCCATTATACGCATCTACTTCGACATTATCGTATTTTTTTGCAATCATTTTTATCATTTCCACCCGCTCTTCAATGGTAAATAACGGCTCTTTGCGTGGGTTTTCCAAAACGGTGACAATCACCTTTGCAAACACACAGCTCGCTCTGTCAATAATGTCTCTATGCCCATTTGTTAACGGGTCGAAACTCCCGGGATAAATAGCTACGTTCACTAAACTTATCCTCCCTCTTCTTTCGGCAGACACCCGTCCGCCGTGAAAACCACGGGAACAATAAAAGAAAGTGTAGTGTTGCCATAAGTTTTCTCTCTAATCTTCCTCCAGTGATCAGCATTATACCAACAGTGATCCCGGCTGTGATGCTCAACCACTAGCAGACCGCCGGGCAATAGCAAAGGCATAGCTAGTTGAAGTGTTAGCTCCAATTCATGGCTGTAATAAGGGGGGTCAAAAAAAATCAAGTTAAAACCTGCCGCATTTTTAGCCAGATAAGTTAACGCAGCCTCTGCATCCATGGTGAGCATGACGGCCTGGTCAGCCAAACCGGTCAACGATAAGTTCTCTTTGATTATTTTAGCACAAAGAGAACTTTTTTCAACAAAGACACAGCTCCGAGCTCCGCGGCTAAGGGCTTCAATGCCTACGCCGCCACTTCCTGCAAACACGTCAAGAAAGCTGCAATCGGCAACCCTAATTGCGAGAATATTAAAAAGAGCTTCTTTAATTCGATCTGCAGTCGGGCGGGTTTCCATGCCTTTTCTTGTCTTCAGCCGCCGCCCTCGCGCACTACCCGCAATGATGCGCATCTGACCACCTCAATCATAACAGTTACC
>QLUI01000073.1 GCA_018725345.1 Bacillota bacterium
GGTTTGAAGGAATGGCATCTTTGTTAAACAAGCTTCTGATGCTCGACTGCCCTCAGTCAATGCAGCCCGTCAAAGATACCCTGATCTATATTTACCACTCGGAAATTGGGCAAGCACAACTTCAATCGCAAATACGGGAACTTCAACGGGAACTTCAATCGCAGATACGGGAACTTCACCCGGAAACACTGTGGCGGGGCGGGTCCATCCAGGAGCTGGTCTATCTCGAAGTCACTTGGGACAACCTCGATCATTGGAGGCAAAAGGCGCAGCATGGCCATTTCTTCTACAGCCGCATGGTTAAATCTATTTGGTTCAGCCTCCAGGAGTCTCGACGAGATATTTACGTGCGCTGGGCTGAAATCCTCCAGGAGCATGGTATTGACCCAAGGGATTTTAGGTAATGCAGAGCCCCCCCCGGTGGTGAGGGAGATTAAGGTTAGGAAACCACTCCCACCAACAACGTGGGTACCACGGAAAAGCCTTGCAGAGGAAGACTATGAACTCAAGCGGAAGCTGGAGGGTTCAGCCCGAAGAGGAGAGAGGACGGATTTAACCTCGGCACAGTGTGCCGAAGTTTGGACACAAGACAAGACCGCTGAAGATTTAGGCATCTCGCGACGGTCGGTAGGAGAAGCCATCCAGGCTGAGACACTCGTCAAAGAATACCCCGAGCTTGCGGATCTCGTTCCTCAATAGCCCATGGTTATCGATCGCCAGTTTGCTCAAGCGACTCGTAGATTACACGGATTATCAAGGGCTCGCTATCCTCCAAAGCAATGCCCTGCCGCGGCTTCCCGTCGATCTGATAGATGATCTTCCAGGCGGTGTCGACCCTTAGCTCGTCCCTGACCTCGCCTTTGATGGTTTTCTCAATGACATCTTCCGCCAGGGGGCACAGCCCGGCTAGCCTTCTGCGCATATTCTCCCTTGTCAACGTTTTGGGTTTTCGTCCGCTACCTGGTCCGCCCATTGTTTAATTCCTCCAGCACTGCCTTGCGATAATCGTCTCTCTCTTTTATTATAGCTTATAACGGTCATTTTACCACACTTTTTATCTCTGAGAAAACATCTCTTTTTTCAGTTCCTTCGCTTTTTATAGTCTCGACTTTTGCGAGGGTACGGTCTGAGACATTCGCAAGTTTGGCAAGCTGCTCTCTCACCTTAATACCCTGTGGAAATATTTCCACAGGGTCATCCTTCCCGAGTTTCGCTCTAAGCTATATGGCGTCAACGTGCACTTGTTGTCGGGAACCCGTTGCTCTGCCGTTGCAGAGCAGCATTGGCCGAGGGTGTCTGGGTGCGCTTCCACCTAAACTATATGGCGTCAACGTGCTTGTTGTCGGGAACCCGCTGCTCCGCCCCTGAGCAGCAGGGGCGGAACTAATAGCACTGGTAGGTCATAGCTAATTAAAGCCAACTCTTGTTGCTGCCACCGAAATGCCAGACTCTGGCATTCGGTGCCTCCGTGAAGTCACGCCAAGCTGGGCTTTGGCTCTCTCTAGTGTCCGTTTAGAAATTCCTGCCCCTTAGCGTTACATTCAGTTAGAGGAATTAACGAGTTTCAATCCACGCCCCCGCGTGGCATGCTCACCTCTTCTATATCGTTGTTTCTGAGCGATTTCAAACACCATCTACTTTTACTTCACCAGCGCCAGTTGGTTTAGCAATTGCTTACGTTCCGCCGTGTCCTGGTCTTTAATGGCAAGCCACGCCTTATGATCAGTTATCATATCCTCAACTGCTTTGCTGCATAGCCCCACCAATTCATCGGGCTCTATGGCATCTAACTCCCAACACTCGTCGCCATACTGGCTAATATAGGCACTGCTACGGGTATCCGTTAGCTTCGCTGGGTTAGGTATCAGGCTATACCGGCGCACCTGGTCATAATTAAGCGCAATTCGCTTTACCTCAACGGCACCGCAATATCTATCTAACCTGTCCTGTAAGTCCCGGCTCATGTCAATACCACTAGGGTCATGATCTGCGAAGTGAAGGATCACAGCAGCCTTGCCAAATACCAGATCGTCATCGCCGTCACAATATCGGCTAATCCTGTCTGCAGCCTCGCGTAAGTAGCTGTATGAGCTGTAGCCGCGTGAAGGCGCCACTATCGTATTGAACGGGTAAACGGCTTCGGCCATTACCTGGCTCAATGCGTCCTTTTCCACCCACACCTCACAGTAGACCGGTTGACTATCCCAAAAGCGCCTTACATATTGCCTCTTTAGTGTGCCCCGACATGCCTCAAGGAAGTCCTCAGGACTATCAAATGACATATCATCTATTCGCCGGCTGCGGTCAACAATTCGTGTGCCGTCTATATCGCCTTGCTCACGTGCCATCACCAGTTGGCTAGACAATTGGTTGTAATTACTACGTGTGTTCTGTATCAGCCCTGCAGCTACCAGCCGGTAATAGATTTGACGCAAGGTTAGCGGAACAGTATAGGCGGATATGACCTGATTCACCGCTTCTGTCAATTCTGTATATCTCACCTTCTTTTCTCCTTCTTAAATTGACAACTCCGGGGATTCTCATTGCACTGAAATGTTTTACTTGCATCCGTCCTCAAGATGCAATAGCCCGGTCCCCTGACGCAGGGGATGCCAGGGGGGGGTGTATTGTCATCGGTATCGAAGAGTTTCTTCATCCCCCCAAAAGAAGCTTCATAAGCTTCACATGCTTCATATTCTACCCCTTTCGTATGTGGCGGGGGTGAAGCATGTGAAGCTTGTGGTGTGGAATGTGAAGCTTGTTGGTGAAGTATGTTAGCTACAGATGAAGCATGTGAAGCATTGTTTAGGGGGATAGGGAAGTTGTAACGCCTACACAACCTCACCATGCGATTACTGTCTCCCACCGGATAACGGCTCGCCTGCTGCCCGTGGCTTTCCTGGTCTTGAGGCCGAGGTTATTCACTATGGCGCCTACCTGGCGGGAGGTAATACCCTTCTCGGGGCGCTCCAGGTGATCCTGGACAAGACCTTCTCCATTTAAGCGATCGGCGATGATTTTGGCCGATAGCTCCCCTTCTTCTTCCCGTATAGCTAGAATAGCCCCGAGCACCAGGGCTGGCAACGAGCTGCGCCTTTCTTCTTCCAGCTCGGCTTGCATATTTCCAACAAATTCGCTTAGCGTCGCTTCTAGTGCTGTATCACCCTCTGCTAACGCCCTAAGCGGCAGCAATATCTCCTGAAGCCGTGGCTCAAGGCTGCCAACCGGTGTCGCATCTTCCAGGTTAAAGGCCGATACCCTCGGCAGATAATCTAGCCTGAAGCTCAATAGCTTACAGCGCAAGGCGGCAGCCTCACCATGGAACCGTGGCCCTAGCACCACCGGCACCTCTTCTCTCGTTAGCCCCTCAGATTCCCAGGTTAGACAGCGGGATTCCAGGGCTTTGTCAGCCCACCGCTTGCGTGTGGCGAGGATCTTGGGCCCGAATACTTTGTAGCTGCATGGGATCCATTTCTTCCCCCCCGTTGGCTCTGCCCGCAATACGGGACTGCCCGGTTTATAACCAGAGTTCAGTATTTTAATGATCTCTGCCATCGAATCGCTTTGGCTGAAGTCGGCCTCATCGAGAATCAGCGTCCCCGCATACAGGTCGAGGATGCGGAAAATGGGGGATGGGGTCGTCGCGCCGGATGCGTTGATCGCCCGGAAAGCAATAGCCCCGATCGCTTCCAGGAAACGTGTTTTCCCTGTGCCATAATCCCCCAACGCCCGCAGGTAAGGCACCGAGGGGAGGGAATCATACACCCAGCTCAACAAAACGTAAAGCGCCGAAATGGCCTCGAAATTAGCCGGGAGCTCAACATACCGGCGTATAAAACTCCTCACCTCACCCAACAAGTCGCCGAGGCTGCCATATTCGGCGGCATCGGAGGCAAACGAAACGGTGCCGCCTGCCAGGTGGTCGGCCATCGGCTTGAACACCCTGCTGCCCGTAGCATATTCTCCCACCCTGCTTATAGTGCCCCCCGGTATTTTTAAGATAAAGCAACGTCTACCTTCATCTATCACCATCTCGCCAATAGTGCCATCGGGTAAGATGAAGCCAGGTATGTGCACCTCGCTAACCTTCGTTTCACTGGTTTGTGAGCTTTGATCCGCCCCCGGCTCATACCGGCCTATACTGGAAGCGATGGTCGAGACCTCGTGCTCAGATAGTGGCGGGCGGCATTGTTGGGTATTTATCGCTAGTAACGCCGCCTCAATAGCGGCGGGGGCTGCTCCCTGTCGTCGCATGGCGCCAGCGAGGCGGGCGAGGCGGGCGTTGCGTTGTCCTTCGGTTATTGGCTTGCCATCTTTTGCTTTTGGTCGAGACTTGCCATCGTTTTTTAGGGCTGCCAATATTTTCTCCGGGAGTTTCTCCCAGGGTATCAGTGTACCGGGCACCGGCGGCTGCAATATTCGATACTTGGCGCCCACAATATTGACGAATCCACCCACACCCCGGACGTCCACGCCCGGTAATAGGCCGGCCATTGTTTTCATGGGATGACCTCTGGTATTAATGTACCAGTGCCCCCCGCCTCGTGGTGTTGCCACGTGTGGTTGCCCTAAGTTGGCTTCAAGTTCCGCCCTTATCTCCGGCGTGTCGCCGTCAATTACGGCTATGCGATCATTGGTGACAATCCCCCACAAAACAGGGTGCAGGGTTGTTTCCCAGTCCTGTAATTGGTTTTCGTCGGGTATTTTTTCCTGCCATTCCTGCCATGGGACTAGGGGTGACTTACCCTTGTCTCCACCACCAGAGGGGATGACAGAATATCCCAAAGTCATTAACTTGAAGGCCAGGGTGAATTTATCGTTCATCCCTCACCCCCGGCCCTGGCCTGCACCAGTGTGAGCCGGCGCCTCTCCCGGCACTCTTTGCACCGCCTGGGTTGGGTTAGCCCTTTGCTCCAGAAGAACGCCCTCTCTCCTGCTGAGAAGATGAAGGGCTTTCCGCAATCGCAGCAGTCTAGCCGCTGGTCCTCGAACTTCACTCTTGCTTCCATGAATTCCTCCTGTCCGCTCTTAGTCTTTGGTCAGCTCAATCCTTCGCTTCAGGATCGTGCAATACAACCGTGTTTTCCGGCCTGGAACGACGAGTTTTAGTCAGCTGCTCGGCCAGTTTAGTCTTTGTCTCGGTGGTAAGTTTTCTGGGGGCTCTTGGCGGCTTGATTCTTCTCTTGTCTATCTCGTAGGTCTTCCCGCCATGGCTATTAGTCGCCGTAGGCTTCAACCCGAGCTTCCCCTCCAGGTGCTTTTGCCACATCTTGTTATGGGTGTATATCTCCGCCAGGTCTTCAGCTTCATTGAAGAGGATGATAGTTTCTTTTTCATAAGCCGTCAGCATTCGTCCTTCCCTCCATGTTGAATTTTTAGCCTTCCTTTGGCCTCCCGGCGCTCTCCAGCAGCTTTTCCAGGGCCGCCTTCGGCACGACCAGCCTTCTACCCAGCCTGAGACAAGGTAGTTCACCGCTGTTGGCGAGAGCATAACTGGTTGACCTCGATAATCCGAGCAGCCGCCCGGCCTCCGGGACGCTCAAGACTAACGTTTCCTCCTCTTCCATCAAGATCATCCGTCCGTTATCTGCTATCTTCTCCATCCTCCTCGGGGATAACCAGCTCAAACAGCTTTTCGAGCCTCTCGATCTCCAGTCTGTCCTGAAGGTCTAGTACCTCATCATAATCCCCCAGCAGATCATCCCATCCCATCGCCTCCAGCCTGGCCTCCTCCAGCACGGCTTCTTTGAAACTTCGAAGGGCCTTCGGACTTCTTGTGGTAGCGATAGCCACCGTTCTCCCCTGTCGAGGGTCTGGATACTGGAGCACTAAAATTGGCTTTCTCATTGGTTATTACCCCCTCATAAGTATAGGGGCGCCGAAGAACAGCAGATTGGATAAATAAAAGCCGGCCAGGTTATACCCAGCCGGCTTTGTTTTTTCGCAGGTTAGCGAGTTCTATCTATTGGTCATTAATTCATACCTGAAGTTTGCGTCTGAGTCGATTCCATGCTTTGATTTTACGTGGATAGTCTTCACCCCAATATAGCTTCATAGACATCCCCAACTTTGAGTCAAAGTCGTGCTCCTCTAGTCCCTGTACAACATCCTGGAGGAGGCGCCGCTCTTTAGGTGTGAGCTTATTAAGGATGAGGTTTGACTTCTGTCGGCTCAACCCATGTAGGTCGTAACCCTCATGTTCAGCAATGTCCATGTTGTAGTCCATGTTGTACTTCTGTACCTCGTGCTCATTAAGGGCTTTCTTATCCAGCTCAATTTCAAGCATTTCAGGCTTTTCCCCACCCGAAATACCCAGACCGCCATCGGTTTGGTGGCCAGCCACTCGCTCTTCCCTCTTCCGCCAGGCGTCTACGCCTCTCTGGGCATCTTTGTTTAATGACCGCCAAAGTTCGCCCGTCAGCCCAGCTTTTATTATCCCCCTCATTCCCTTTGCCCATTGCTCCATTCCCAAGAACAGTCCTTTTTGCGCTTCTTGATTAGCGTCGTCATCCCTCAAATACCTCCCCAGATGCGCACCTGCGAATGGCCTGAGGGTTCCCCATACTTTTTCAAATGCTTCATCACGGGTGCCGAACTGCCTCTCAATCTCTTCTGCCAATTGCTTGTTGGTAGCGAACGCTTTTTTTATTACAGGTGCCGTGAGACACTGGTACGTCAGCATCCCGTCCAGTTCAGGGCGTTCCTTGATTCGGCGTTTGATTTCTTTATCCGCAAGCTGGTTTACTATAAGCTGGTATACTATAATTGTCGACATATCAAGACAGAGGCCAATCAAGGGGTACGGGCTTAGTTTTGCAAGCATAAAAATATAGAGGTCAGGAAAATCTATATCATGCTTTAGTATCTTCCCCAAATAATCTTCTCCGAATTGTTGGTCACAAGAACGATAGCTTTCTATATTCCTCAGTAGAACATGACCATCCTGAGTGCACGGTTCAAGGTCTTTGTCTGGAAACCTTTGAAAATCGATACCCGCTGCTATTTGCCCCAGCTTGGCGAATAGGTACTTTCGGCCGGCGGAGTATATGACCTTGATAAATGTTGTCAGTTGGTCACTTGTTTGCAATTTTTATCTGAGCCACTCAACGAAATATGTTTGATTCCCCCAATAGTCCTTATCAGGGTCGCTTACCCCCAGTTGACGTTTCAGCCAATCATCTCCTATAAGAGGTGCGACCCGAAATCGCTCTCCTGGCCCTAGGGGTTTATTTACCACAAACACGAGGTCTCCTGGGACACTTAAGGTATAGAGCTCCCCTGCTGGGTGATGTAGGGGTTCATTTAGCACCAACACCCCCTGCACAATGGCCTCGCTAAAACTCATTACCCTTTTGACCCTTTCTTGTTCTTCCATCCTTCTCTCCTTTTTCGGCCATTTTTCAGGCCATTTGACCCTGTCAAAAGGACACCCTTTTTGCAGTGGCTGCCCTACGACTACCTCCCCTCCTCCGATTTAATCGGAGGAGGGTGATGGGAAACTAACCTGGGATAGTTCCGCTTCCTCTCGAAATGCGCGTCTTCTTCCCTAATGAGATTGCGGCCGCCAATCTTAATCGCCCTTACCCGTCCCTCATAGATCAGACGCCTTACCCGTCCCCCTGAAACTCCGAGCCTTTTAGCTACCTCTCTTGTGGTCAGCAACATTCGTACACCCCCTCTTGACTCTATTATACCACAAGTGCTATAATACAGCCAAACGACAAAAACAGGAGGGCATCGGATGAGGGGCCACATCCGCAAACGAAATGAATCCTGGCAGATCACGGCTTACATGGGCATCGGGCCAG
>QLUI01000074.1 GCA_018725345.1 Bacillota bacterium
AACTGGAAAAAGATACTTGCTTATTTTGGGAACTACTTGTATACTATGTTTGTCGAATTATGCTGTTCAGGGGGAGATATTGTTGAAATCTACTGGAATTGTACGCAGAGCAGACACGTTCGGTCGTGTTGTTATTCCTATTGAACTGCGGAAAACCTTAGGGATTGCGGTTAAAGATTCACTAGAAATTTTCGTTGACAACGAAAAAATCATCTTAAAAAAATATAAACCTGGTTGCCTCTTCTGCGGAAATACCGACCATGTAAAGCGTCACAACGACCGCACTGTATGCCAAGAATGCATTGACAAACTGGCTACAGCATAAGGACAGTTTAACTGTCCTTATTTTTTTTCAACACTCTTTTATACACGTCATTGCGAGGCAGTTTTAGTCGAATAGCCGCCTCTCGAATGGCTTCTTTTTTTGTTAGCCCTTTTTTTAATAAATCTTCAACTAGCATTACTGGCTCCACCAAGCAAGGCATATTGACTTTGCCGGCTAAAAGCACAGTACATTCTCCTCGCGGCTCATTTACGGAAAAATGTGCTTGCACTTCCGTCAGTGTACCCCTGACAAATTGTTCATAAACCTTGGTTAGTTCACGCGCCACAACCACCTGTCGGCTCTCTTCGTCAGCATGAAGCTCTGCCAGTGTTTTGACTAACCGGTGGGGAGCTTCGTAAAAGATCACCGTTTTATCTTCGCCCAGAATTCTGCTGACAGTCGCCTTCCTGTCGGAACCACGCGCCGACAAAAAACCATAAAACGCAAAGGGTACGCAGGGCAAGCCTGAGGCAACTAGTGCGGTAACAGCCGCTACCGGGCCAGGCAAAGAGACAACCTGAATACCATTACTTAGCGCGTCTTTTACTAAAGCCTCACCGGGATCTGCAATGCCGGGGGTTCCTGCGTCACTAACTAGCGCCACCTGCAAACCTGCTTGGAGCCAAGCGAGAATCACTGCTCCTTTTTTATGTCTATTATGCTCATGGTAGCTGGTAAGCGGTGTATGAATATTATAACGGCTTAAAAGTTTGCGAGTACGCCGCGTATCTTCCGCCGCAATCTTATCTGCTTCTCCTAGGATACGCAGAGCGCGCAATGTAATATCCTCCATGTTGCCAAGGGGCGTTGGACACAGATATAAGGTGCCGAAATTCATCTGACTCCCCCCATAGACATTATGAAATCTTTAAATGCTATCTTTAAGCTAAAACAAGGATTCCGGTAAGCCTAACCCGAATTATTCGCTTTTCTTTTCAGTGGCAACAGACAATTCTTCTTTTGCCTGCTTGAGAACTCTATTTTCCGCCCGAGCCAATTCATAGGCGTCTGACTCGTAACGCAGGCAGCACATCAAGCGTCCACAGACTCCGGAAATCTTTGAGGGGTTTAACGACAAGTTCTGGTCCTTTACCATACGGATAGAAACCGGCTCAAATTCTCCCAGAAAAGTATGGCAACACAAGATTCTGCCACAGGGGCCCAGGCCACCCACCATTTTCGCTTCATCCCGCACACCAATTTGACGCAACTCAATTCTTGTACGGAACACAGTCGCTAAATCTTTAACTAGTTCACGGAAGTCCACTCGCCCGTCGGCTGTGAAATAAAAAATGATTTTGGAGCGATCGAAGGTATACTCCGTATCGACCAACTTCATCTCAAGGTTATGTTCGTGAATCTTTTGGAGCGCCATATCAAAGGCTTCTTCTTCTTTCTGCCTGTTCTCCAAAATTTTCTGGCAATCTTCTTCACTGGCAGTACGAATAACTTTTTTTAGAGGCTGAATAACTTCCTCATCCGCCACTTCCTTAGGGGCAACCACCACTTCTCCAAACTCCAATCCGCGGGATGTTTCCACAATCGCAAAGGAGCCTCTCACCAGCTCATTCCCATCAGGATCAAAGTAATATATCTTGCCTGCTTTTTTAAAGCGTACCCCCGCTACCGTCAACATTTTCAAATACCTCCTTAAGCCTGCGTAAAGCTCTCTCAACAGCCAGCCGCACATTCACCGAACTTTGCAAATCCTTTTCTAGTTTCAAGACTACCTCTGTTGCTGCCATGCAGTTAAACAAGGAAAGCTTGGCTAGCAAAGGAGCCAAGCTGACCCCATCGCCTGTCGACATAGTCAGGCGGCTATTTCCGGCAGACTTGAGCAACATAATATCGCGCAGCACTGCCAGCAGAGCCTCCAGCGACAGAAGCAGATTTTCGTCTGCCGCCAATTTATCTGCCAAAGCAATAATAGGCTGATTTGCCAGCAATTGCACTAGCAACTTCACCGCTTCGGCAGATGACTGCTGCCGATCCTCCCGCGCCAAAAGCAGCGCACGACCCGGTATTCCTTCTGCGCCCTGGAGGATCCGCTTTAATTCCGCCAAAGAAAGCTGCCTATCTACCGCGTTCAGAATGCTAGTCAGGCTAGCGGTATCAAGCCTAGGCAGTTGGAAAAGCTGGCAGCGCGATACTACTGTGGGCAAAAGAGCCTTCGGACTGCTGGCCAGTAAAATAAAAACAGAGAGCGGCGGCGGTTCCTCCAGCAGCACAAGCAGACTGTTGGCAGCCTCTGCCGTTAGTGTTTCTGCCCGCTCCACAATAAAGACTTGATAGCGCGCTTGATGGGGCTTGAAATAAGCCGCTCTTTTAAGCTCTCGAGTCTGACTGATTTTCAGCGACTTATTCGCCTCCGGCATAATCCAGTGGATATCCGGATGAGAGAGTGTCTTGCTTTTATTGCAGTCTGGACAGTTCCCGCACGCCTCCTCTAAAGATCTTTGACAGACGAGCGCAACCGACAGAGCCTTTGCCAGCGTTTTCTTGCCAATTCCCTCCGGTCCGCAAAAAAGATAAGCGTGAGCCACATTACCACTAGCCACTGCTGCCCGCAGTACACTGAGAATTTGTTGACGTCCGTAAATATCTTTCCAGTTCATGATTAACCTCATAAGTTGTATTATACCACAAAATGACTGCTTAACACAGCTTTTCCAGCTCAGGGCCCACTTTGCTCCAAATAATAGCAGCCAGTTCATCTGGCGGCACGCTTCCGTCTACCACCACAATCCTTTCAGGAAATTGGCGAGCCAAAAGCAAAAAGCCTTCTCGCACCCGACTGTGAAAAGAGAGTGGCTTCTGCTCCACACGATCTGTAGCACCAGCACCGCGCCTAGACAGTCCGCAGGCGGGATCAAGATCCAACACAAAGGTTTTATCAGGCAGCCTGCCTTGAATAGCCCGCAGGTTTGCCTGCAGGACAAAGTTAAAATCCATCTTTCCACCATAGACCTGATACGCAAGCGAGGAATCAATAAACCTATCACAAAGCAAAAAGTTGCCGGCCACCAGTCCCGGCGCAATCACCTCATGATAGAGCTGGGCTCTAGCTGCCGCATATAAGAAAACCTCCGTTAGCGGCACCATTTCTCGAAACACCGGCTCCAGCAGGATTTCTCGCAGCGCATCGCCTAGGGAAGTTCCCCCCGGCTCCCGGGTAAAAATTGTTTCAACCCCCAGTGCTCTAGCAGTAGTAGCTAACCGGAGCCCTTGCGTGGTCTTGCCTGCACCATCAGTCCCTTCCAGACTGACAAAATATCCTTTCTTCATAGCCCACCTCTTATTTCTCTACTTTGCAAATCTTTATCCGATCCTCCCCGTCAAGGCCGCGAAAAGCGACGCCGGCACGGCTTGCCAGTTGAAGGTAGGTGACTACGTCGTCAGTGACTCGCTCGCCGGGAGCCACAAGCGGCATCCCGGGTGGATATGATGCTACTGTTGCAGCCGCTATTTGCCCTTTGGCATCCTGAAGTGCGACATAGCGGGAAGCACAATAAAATGCTTCCCGCGGAGACAGAACCACATCGGCTTGCGGCAAAGGGGGAAGAGCTCTGCTTTTTTCAGGTTTCTGCTGCGCTAAAGAGCTTAAGGCGGTGACCACCCGTTTTACGTTTTTGACATGGAAACCTGGTCCTACTACGGCAAGGAGAGCTCCCGCTTGAACCAGTTCCAGATCAATCCCCAGTTGAGCTAGCCGGCGGGCGGCTGTAAAACTGCAGATTCCCGCCTGACTTGTCAAGATTGTAACTCGGGTTGTATCCAGACGAAAGCCTACCGGCGCCAGCTCAGTTTCTGTCAGCACTGGCAGCAGCTTAGCAACGGCAAAGCGTAGTTGGCTGGCTTTTTCTGCCATTTCGCCTGCAACAGCCTCCCCGCAAAATGCCATCTCTCTCCGCACAGCATCCAGAGAGAGGAGTAACGGGTATGATGGGCTACTCGTCTGAACCAGCTGCAGAGCAGAACGCAGTCGGTGCTGATCTACGCGCACCCCATGTTGATGGAGCACCGCTCCAGGAGTTAGCGCAGCTAACGTTTTATGCCAGCTCTGAACACGCAAGTCAGCCAAATGTCCAGCCGAGACCGGCAGACTGCGAGAGAAACCCAAGTGGGCACCATGAGCCTCATCTAAGAGCAACAAGGCTCCATGGCTACGCACAATGGCAGCAATCTCAGCCACCTCTGCACAGATGCCATTGTAACCCGGGCTTGTCAGAAAAAAAACGCGGGCTTGAGGATGGCGAACAAAGGCCTCTTTGACGGCTTTCGGCGTTACATTGAGCGGGAGGCCGTTTTGCTCGGCTACAGTGAGATAGCGCGGCACCGCACCAGAGAGAGCAAGAGCGTGATAAAAAGAGCTGTGAGCATTTCTCGGCGCAAGAATTAACTCACCCGGACTACAAGTAGCAAGCACCATCGCTAACACACCGGCACTGCTCCCATTGACTAGAAAATAAGTTTTATCAGCATGCCATACGTCTGCCGCCAACTCCTGCGCTTCCGCAATGGCACCGGTGGGACTGTGCAAATCATCCAGTTCTGGCAGCTCCGTCAAATCAAGCCGAGCCACTTCCGCAAAAGCAGCTGTCGCTTCCCCTACAGGCAGCCCCAATCCGCCTCCATGCCCCGGAAAGTGCAGCCAGACGCGGTCTTTCTGCTGATATTTTTTTACTTGTTCCCAGATTGGCAAGCGTGCTTGATCCATATCGTTATCCTTTTCAACACAACTCAGTTTTTACCTGCAAAATACCCGTTCTTTCTTTGACATTAAGAAAACCACCTCTCACTTTATCCAAAGATGCGTTTTTCTTGTCCGCTAGGGATTGCCCCTCCCCGCCCCCATTAGGTTTAGCATCAGCAGGCGTTTTTCTTGTCCGCTAGGGATTGCCACCGCATCGCGTTGACCTGACGGTCTTTCTGCACTCCGCAAGAATAAGGGGGAATCCCCCTGAGCGTCCCGCATAAAAAAACCCTGCAAAAGCGCAGGGCGATTTGTTTCTAGGAAAGGCTGTAGTTAGGCGCTTCTTTAGTAATATGTACATCGTGGGGATGGCTTTCGTGCAAAGATGCGCTGCTGATCCGCATAAAGGTGGTTTTAGTCTTTAGTTCATGGATATCTTTTACACCACAATAGCCCATACCAGCGCGCAGTCCGCCTATTAACTGATAAACCGTGTCCCCGGCAGTGCCGCGATAAGGCACTCTTCCTTCGATTCCTTCCGGAACAAGTTTCTGTTCATTTTCCTGGAAATAACGGTCTTTACTGCCTTCTTTCATAGCAGATAAAGAACCCATCCCTCGGTAAACTTTATAACTTCTGCCCTGATAAATCTCGATATCTCCCGGACTTTCTTCAGCTCCTGCAAACAGACTGCCAATCATAATCACATCTGCACCGGCACCAATTGCTTTAGTAATATCTCCCGAATATTTCACCCCACCATCGGCCACAATGGGAATATTATACGGTGTAGCTGCTTCGGCCGCATCATAAATAGCAGTGATTTGCGGCACGCCAATACCGGCTACCACTCTGGTTGTGCAGATAGAGCCTGGTCCAACGCCCACTTTCACTGCATCAGCGCCAGCCTCAATTAAATCCTTGGTTCCTGAACCGGTAGCCACATTGCCGGCAACCACATTAACGGCAGGATATTTGCCTTTAATCTGCTCTACGGTGCGCAGGACACTAAGTGAATGCCCATGGGCTGTGTCCACTACCAAAATATCTACCCCCGCCTCCGCCAAAGCCTGTACCCGCTCCAGGGTGTCAGAGGAGACGCCAACGGCAGCTGCTGCCAGCAGCCGACCGTTTGCATCTTTTGCCGAACGGGGATACTGAATTGTCTTTTCAATGTCTTTGATGGTAATTAACCCTTTAAGCATAAACTGCTCGTCCACAATAGGCAGCTTTTCCACCTTATACTGCTGTAAAATCTCCTGCGCCTCCTGCAGTGTAGTACCTACGGAAGCCGTGATCAACCTATCTTTTGTCATCACATCTTTTATATATCTGTTATAGTCCTGCTCAAAGCGCAAGTCACGGTTAGTAATAATTCCCACCAGTTTGCCTTTGACGGTAATCGGGACACCGGAAATGCGGTAGCGCTTCATCAGTTCAGCCGCATCATGAATTTTATGATCCGGGGAAAGGTGAAACGGATTAGTAATGACACCATGCTCTGAACGTTTCACTCTATCTACTTCTGCAGCCTGCATCTCTACAGACATGTTTTTATGAATAACGCCTACTCCCCCTTCCCGGGCCATGGCAATGGCCATTCGGCTCTCTGTAACCGTATCCATCCCGGCACTAATCAGCGGAATATTCAGCCTGATGCTTTTGGTCAGTTGCGTGCTTACATCCACCTCAGAAGGAAGGACAGAGGACTTTGACGGGACGAGAAGCACATCATCAAAAGTAATTCCTTCTTTCAATAAAAATTTATCAAGACTCATATCACTTACCGCCCCCTTGACCGAACTTGTAAAATTTGCTTCATCGTAACAAAAACACGGACGGCTGTCAACTTTCTCCAGTTGACAGCCACTTTTCACAAAGAGACAGTTCATCCTCACTGAAAACGGGCAAGCTTTGCCCAAGCAAGAACGCCGCGGTTATTCCATCTCCGTCAATTTTGACGCCACTAAAAGTTCCATCATAAACTTCACCATGACCGCATGAAGGACTTCGAGCCTTTAAAAGCGCAGCTTGGGCACCTAGGACCTTGGCCAGTTGCCAGACTTCCCTCGCACCACGTTTGAACGCCTCCGTCCGATCTTCTCCTGTCACCGTCAAAACACGGGCTGATCCGCTCCAAACATCTTTTCCGGTGCCGCCATTAATTTCGGCAGCCGGCCTTGGCGTCGCCAAACCTCCCAATTGTTCAGGACAAATCGGAATCAAAATAGCCTTTTCCCTTAACGAATGGACAGGCAAATGATTATTATGACCACCACAATAATTAACGTTAGCGCCCAACAAGCAAGCGCTTACCAATATTGTTCTCTTTTTCTTGTCCACCTAACGGGTCACCCCGTCCACCGAGTCCCATACATCATTGACCTCCCCGCCCACCACCGTCAGAACCAAGCGGTTTGGCAGGCAGACAATGGCATCTCCTGCTTGTTCAACCCAGCCGATAGAAGAACAAATCCCTAAAGGACAAGTTTCTTTAGGCATGGGCAACACTCGGACACGGCCACCGGCAATTTCAACTGTGGCCGTTCCAGCCGGAAACTCAATGGGAAACTTCTTAATATCCGCTTCATTAAAGGGAATTTCCTCCAGCAAGACCCCATCCAGTTCCACACGCAAAAAACGATTGCCGGAACTTGCAGGCAAAGCTCTGACAGCCATCAGCCCAAGTGCCACAAGCAAAACACCGACGACAAGCAGCAAATCTCCCTTTTTCCAATTCACAGCCGCCACTTCTTTCAAACTTTTT
>QLUI01000075.1 GCA_018725345.1 Bacillota bacterium
TGCGTTCCGCAAAAAAATGGAGTACCATGAATAATAGTAAGGTCTCTAATTATGACTTCGATGTGAAGAAGCCAAAGAAGAGGCACTGGCAGAAGCACCGGGAAAGGGAATAAAATTGAGGTTGGAATGGGTATTTTCAGAGTAGAGGAGACACTATGAAGAAAACACTAATTATTATGTCAGTCGTTGTTTTGCTTATGGTTGTGCTGGCAGTATCACGCGGTGGAATTGCCTTGCTTAGGCAGGGAGCGCTGTCTGGGTTACAGATGTTTGCCAGCGCTCTGCCGCTGCTGTTAGCTGCATTTGCCCTCAGCGGCTTAGTTCAAATTCTGCTGGATCAGCAAAAAATTCACCGTTTACTTGGCAAAGGGTCTGGCTTCAAGGGTATCCTGCTTGCTGCAGCCATAGGTGGGATTATCCCCGGCGGACCGTATGTTTATTATCCAATAGCAGCATCCCTGGCTAGTGCCGGGGCGGAGGCTCCTGCCATTATGGCTTTTATTGTGGGCAAGAGCCTCTGGGATGTATCTCGCATGCCGATGGAGGTGGCGATCATGGGGGGAGATATTGCTTTTGCGCGTTACTTGGTGACTTTTGCTTTCCCCGTTCTCATCGGCCTGTTGACTAAATGGCTCTATCCGGGATTAGCACAGCAACTTTTGCCGGTGGCCAGTAAAGAAGGAGAGGTGTAATGGCAGGTACAGTTTGGATTCTTATCCTCCTTGTGGTCGCGCTTTTTCTATTTGCCATGAAGCGTAAAGATAACAGCCATAAAAAAGGCATTAGAATTGGCGCAAAGATGTTCTACAGTTATCTGCCGGTGTTGGCTTTGGCTTTTTTAACTGCCGGTCTGCTGGAGGTCCTGCTTCCCGCAGCTTTGGTGCAATACTGGCTAGGCGCAGAGGCTGGTTGGCGCGGTATTCTAATCGGCAGTGGCGCAGGTATGTTAGTGGCAGCCGGTCCATATGTCTCGTTTCCTATCTTTGCCTCCATAGCGCATAGTGGTGCGGGTATCGGTACCACTGTGGCGCTGATCACAAGTTGGAGTTTAATGTCTTTATCCAAACTTCCTTTTGAAACAGTCCTTTTGGGCACTCGTTTTACCTTTGCTCGCTTCAGCCTAGTCCTTTTAATTCCGGTAGTTGCAGGGTTCCTGGCGCAATTTCTTTTTAACGGTATTATCTGAAAATATTTTTACTGCCAAACTATTTTTCTATTCCTTTCACGCAAATAGCTCCGGAACTTGCTGGGTCCTGGCGCTTTGATTTGCACTATTTGACGAAAAAATGTAGTTTAGGCCAAAACATGGTCACTTGTCTGTGAAATTTTTTGATTTTAGCAATCTGCGCGGTGATATTTTTGGAGGGCTCACCGCTGGAATCGTCGCCTTGTCGCAGTTTCCCGGACGTAAGTAAAGGGTTGTTAATTTCAAGAGCTTTAGCATGTTGCGGTAAAATAATGGCTGAAGCAGGGATAATGACTGAAAAAGCGAATTAATAAAAAAGACGCTTTATGTTTTTTGCTTGGGACGCGTCCTTTTTATCCGCTAGGGGCTGCCGCCCCGCAGGCGGACCTGACGGTCCTCTGCACCCCGCAAGAATAAGGGGGAATCCCCCGGAGCGTCCACCTTGCATAGGATCGCAGCTTCTCTAAAATGAAACAATTTCCTATGCAACAAAAAAATGTCATGGAGGCTCTAATGATTGACCGGGAAAAAATTCAGGTTGCTGTTCGAATGATTTTGGAGGCCATCGGTGAGGATCCGGAGCGGGAGGGTTTAAAAGAAACGCCTGCGCGAGTGGCGAAAATGTATTCGGAAGTATTCTCCGGCTTGCATTGCGACCCTTGCGACCATTTGGAAACCTGTTTTTATGAGGAACGTCATGATGAAATGGTGTTAATAAAAGACATCAGTATTTATTCCATGTGCGAGCATCACCTGCTCCCTTTTTACGGCAAAGCACATATAGCCTACATTCCCAGTCCCGCGAAAATCACCGGACTTAGTAAGTTGGTGCGTGTAGTGGAGACATTAGCTCGCCGTCCGCAGCTGCAGGAGCGAATGACTACTCAAATTGCTGATACGATCATGAAAAAGCTGGAAAGTAAGGGAGTAGTAGTGGTGATAGAAGCAGAGCATCTGTGCATGACAATTCGAGGTGTAAGGAAACCTGGTTCAACCACAGTCACCTCTGCAGTACGCGGTATTTTTCGGACTAATCATTTGACGCGAGCAGAAGCCTTCTCGCTCATCAAAGGTAATGTGTAATGGATGCTGTGCAAAAGCTGATTCAGGATCATGATTATCTTTACTATTTGTCCCTGACTAAAAATTATGAAACCGACAGGCGTTACTGCTGCCACAGTTTTAGTCATTTGCTCGATGTGGCCCGGATTGCTTGGATTCTTTGTTTGGAACGTCAAATTAATCTTCCTCGTTTAGTAGTGTATGCCGCGGCGCTGCTGCACGATATTGGGCGGTTTGCTCAGCATGAAGACGCAAGAATTGATCATGCCGCGAAAAGTGCTTCGCTGGCAGGCCCTCTCCTTGCCAAGCACGGTTTTTCCGTGTCTGAAACGAAGCTTATTCTGCAGGCCATCCTTGTCCACCGTCAGGCGCCTGAGACGGTAACCGATTTGCTCGGTGCAGTGTTGGCTGAAGCAGATGACCTGTCCCGCCTTTGCTATGATTGTCTCGCCCAGGAGGACTGCTACAAAGCTGAACGGATGCCGACGCTAGGTGGAATCCAGTATTGACTGCGGAGGAATTATGCAAAAAAGACTTACCCTTAAAGGCAGAACGTATGATTTAATGGAAAACACGCTAATTATGGGTATCTTGAATGTCACCCCAGACTCTTTTTCTGATGGCGGCCTTTACTTTGACACTGGACGTGCGGTGGAGCATGCTTTACGCATGGTGGAAGAAGGCGCCCAGATTATTGACATCGGCGGTGAATCCACCCGTCCCGGGCATAAGCCAATTACTGGCGATGAAGAACGGGCGCGGGTTATTCCTGTTATCCGTGCCGTCTGCAACGCGACCGAGGTGCCTGTTTCTGTGGATACATCTAAGGCGGAAGTGGCCGAAGCCGCTCTAGATGTGGGGGCAGCTATGTTAAATGATGTCTGGGGCGGGCAGAAAGACAATGGGCTGATCAAGCTGGCTGCTGCTGCTGATGTTCCTATTTGTTTAATGCATAACCGGGAAGAGGCGCTGTATAAGGACGTAATTGCAGAGATTAAGGCTGACCTGCTAAAGAGCGTGTTTTTGGCTGAGGAGAGTGGTGTTAGCAAAGAGAAGATCATTTTAGATCCCGGAATTGGCTTTGCTAAAACAGTGACCGACAATCTGCAAGTGCTAAAATGCTTGCACGAATTTACCACACTGGGTTATCCTCTACTCTTAGGTACTTCACGTAAATCATTTATCGGAAAAGTACTGGGTTTGCCGGTCGAACAGCGAGAGGAAGGGACTGCTGCCACAGTGGCATACGGTATTTGCCGCGGTGTCAGCATCGTTCGCGTTCACAATGTACAATACATGAGCCGAGTAGCGAGCATGACAAACGCCATGCTCCGAGGAGGGTGCTATGATGGATAAAATTATCTTGGAAAATATGCGGTTTTACGGCTATCATGGTGTACTTGCCGAGGAAAATCGTCTGGGGCAGTGCTTTGCTGTTACTCTCGTTATGGGTACAGAGATAAAAGCTGCTGCGCAAAATGACGATTTGGCTAAAGCAATCAATTATGCAGAATGCTATGCTGCCGTCAAAAACATCATGGAGGGCACACCGGTTAAGCTCTTGGAAACATTGGCAGAAGCTATCGCCGTCAAAATCCTCTCCTTAGGAGCACTTACTGTGCAAGTAACCGTGAAAAAATTGCATCCCCCTATCTCCGGGCAGCTCGATTTTGCCGCAGTAGAGATTGAAAGGAGCCTCCTTTAATGGCTTGCGTTTACCTTGGGTTGGGCAGTAACGTTGGTGACCGGCAAAGAGAATTGGATTTTGCCCTGGAAACGTTGCGCAACCATTCTGACATCACGCTCATCAAGGTAGCGCCCATTCTGGAGACTGACCCGGTGGGTTATTTGGAACAGGCTAAATTTTTGAACACTGTTGCGGAAATTGAAACTGCTCTAGAGCCCGCTTTGCTCCTTGTAACACTGCAGCAGATTGAATACGACGCCGGCCGCGTACGTACTATCTGTTGGGGCCCTCGAACATTGGATATTGACATTCTTCTCTATGATAATTTGGTGCTATCCGAACCGAATTTAATCATTCCCCATCCTCACCTGCACGAACGAGAATTTGTGCTTGTCCCTTTGGCACACCTTGCACCAAATCTGCCTGTTCCGCCGGATAATCGTACCGTCCGGGAACTCCTGGACCAATATCAGCAAAGCAGGTGACCTGATGCTGCTCATGGTTGACAACTATGACTCATTCACATATAATCTAGTTCAATTTCTTGGCGAGCTTGGAGCCGACATCCGTGTTTTTCGCAACAAAAGCATTTCCCCGGATGAAGTGACTAGATTAAATCCCGCACACATCATCATCTCTCCGGGGCCATGTACTCCGAATGAAGCCGGAGCTTCCATGGAGATTATCCGTTGTCTCGCTGGAGAAACCCCTATTCTGGGCATCTGTCTTGGCCACCAAAGCTTAGGGCAAGTCTTTGGCGGCCGGGTCATCCGGGCGTTACGGCCTGTTCACGGTAAAAACTCGCTGATTTACCACAACTGCAGCGGCGTGTTCGCCGGCCTTCCCGTACCTTTTTCAGCCACCCGTTACCATTCATTGGTGGTCGAAAGGGAAACTCTTCCTGATTGCTTGGAAATTACGGCCGAAACTAAGGAAGGCGAAATTATGGGGCTGCGCCATAAGCATATTCCTTATCTGGAAGGCGTTCAGTTCCATCCCGAAGCCATTCTCACAGAACACGGGCTTAGTCTGTTGGCTAACTTCCTGCGCTATAAGCAGAGCGGGAAGGAGGAATCGCCATGTCTCGGCTAAAACCGTTGGTGGAAGAAATCAGTATAGATTGTCGTTTGGACCAGCTCTTTACTGCTTTTGTCAACGACACGTATCCGTTCTGGCTAGACAGCAGCTTGCCCGGCGGGGAAATGGGTCGCTGGTCGTTTATGGGTAGCAATCCTTTTATGCTTTTGAAGACATATGCTCGTCGAGTTGTGCTTGAAGAAGAGGGCAAGACTCGTTCTTTTTCCGCTAACCCTTTTGAAGTGCTACGGCAATGCTTGAAGCGCTTCAGTTTGGAGCGCGGAGACTTGCACATTCCTTTTTTAGGTGGCGCAGTGGGTTATTTTTCCTACGATTTAGGTCGTATGGTGGAAAGTTTGCCTGATCAGACTGAGGATGATTTAAAGATGCCGGATGTTTATCTAGGTTTTTATGATGCCTTTGTCGCTATCGATCATGCGGAAAACCGAGTGTTTCTTGTTGCTTCCGGCCATCCTCTTCAGGGAGAGTATGCGGCTGCCAAGGCGGAGACTGAACTGGTCATTTTGCGGGAAAAATTGCAGCGGCAGCTAATTCTCCCCGACCCTTGGTCTGAGCCGGATATTGCTGCTGCCGACATTCAAACATTTTTCAGTCCCCAGTCTTATGGAGAAGCGGTGGAGCGTATCCGCGACTATATCATCGCCGGCGATATCTACCAGGCCAATATGACGCAACGTTTTGATGCGCCTTTGCGCATGCCGCCCTTTCAACTTTACCGTCGTCTGCGGCAAGTTAACCCGGCACCTTTTGCCGCCTACCTAGATTGCGGCCATGGTTTACGCGTACTTAGTTCTTCGCCGGAGCGGTTTATGCTCCTAAAAGATAATTTGGTGGAAACTCGCCCTATTAAAGGTACCCGTCCCCGCGGCAAAACGCCGGAAGAAGATAATGCCTGTGGAGAGGAGTTGCTTGCCAGCGAAAAAGATCGTGCTGAACTTGTCATGATTATCGATTTGGAGCGAAACGATTTAGGCCGAGTCTGTGCCTATGGCACTGTTAATGTGCCAGAGCTTATGGCCCTGGAAAAATACGCCACCGTGTTTCACCTTGTTTCCACCGTTCGCGGCCAATTAGCCTCCGGCAAAGATACAGTTGATCTGCTTAAGGCGATATTTCCAGGAGGTTCCATCACCGGTGCGCCAAAAATTCGCGCCATGCAAATTATCGAAGAAGTCGAACCGTTTCGCCGCGGCGTTTACACCGGTTCTATTGGTTACATAGGTTTTGATGGGCGGGCAGACTTGAATATTGTTATTCGCACTTTCATTAACAAAGGAGATAAGCTCCATCTTCAGGTTGGTGGCGGTATTGTTTACGACTCCGATCCTCTTCAGGAATACGAAGAAACTCTCCATAAGGCAAAAGCCCTCCTAAAAAGTCTGGGTGTAAATCGTTTTCCGGAGGTGCCCAGTGAATGATTATTACTATCTAAATGGAACGCTTATGCTCTCCGGGTCTTGCCAAATTTCCGTAACAGATCGCTCCTATCTTTTTGGCGACGGTCTCTTTGAGACTATCCTTGTCCAAAACAGTAAACCGCTCTACCTCAGCCAACATCTTAACCGCCTTCAGCATTCGTCCGTTTTTTTTGCTTATAACTTGCCCTCTGGAGAAGAGCTGGTAGAAGCCATGCAGCTTGTCATAGAAGCAAATGCTCTTGAAAACGGCTCCATACGTCTCACCGTCTCTCCCAGAGAAAGCCAAAGACTGCTGGCCAAAACAAATAGCACACTCAATCTTTTGATTACCTTACGCCACGGTCGACCATACAGTGAGGAACTTTATGAACAGGGCTTTACGGCTATCATTGCCCAAACTACCCGCAGAAACGAGCACTCCCCGTTATCCCGCCATAAAACCACCAATTTTGCAGATAGTATTATTGCCAAGCAAGAAGCCTTGCAAAGCGGAAGTAATGAGGCTATTCTTTTAAATACTGCCGGCAGGCTAACAGAAGCTACGGTGGCTAATCTGTTTCTTATCATAAATGGCGAAGTGCTTACGCCCCCCATTGCAGATGGTATTCTTCCAGGTGTTATTCGACAGAAAGTTTTGGAACTGTGCCAAGACTTAAACATCACAGCCAGGGAACAAACTATGACCCCCAAAGATTTAGAGCAAGCCGAGGAGGTTTTTATTACCAATTCTCTGATGGGGGTTATGCCAATCAGGGAAATTCAGTCTATGAATTTTTCAGCCAAAGTCACGCGGCAGATAGCGGCAGCGTTAAGGATGGAGAGCAAATGAAAGGAGGGGTTTCTTTGGTGCATACTGAATTTTATGCGCTAGGTAAGGTTGCCAAAGAACCATGCCGGAAGCTGGATGTGTTCCCCAAACCATTAGGGGTTGAGAATGTTGTGTTGAGAAGTGAGGAGGTTACCAGTCTATGCCCCGTTACAGGGCAGCCTGACTGGGAAACTGTGATTATTGAATATGCCCCAGCTGATCTGTGTATTGAGAGTAAAAGCCTAAAACTTTATTTGTGGAGCTTTCGTAATGAAGGTGTGTTTTGTGAAACACTGGCGGCGCAGATTGCTAACGATATTGCGGTTGCCTGCAAACCCCATTGGTGCAAGGTGACGGTGGTCCAAAAACCCCGCGGTGGGATCAGCATTAGTGCAACCGCGGGTGCAAGCCAAGACGGGTAGAAAAAATGACAGATTTGCAACAGAAAGTTTACCGAAAGTGCCGTAAAGCCCCTTGCTTCAGCTATGGGGATATAAGGCACAATTATTGGGAAA
>QLUI01000076.1 GCA_018725345.1 Bacillota bacterium
TATCGTGCGTTAAAAACCTTTTGACCTGAATCAGTAAGTATCAATGGGTGCGCCTCCTTGTATTTAGCGGATTATATTTAAGGAAAAAACTTTAAAAATTAGTTACAAGGATTTCGCTTATTCTCCCTCGGGATTCTGCTTTGCTGTTTATCATCCGTGATGCTTCGACTCTCTCTGTTTTATAATTAGAAAATAGTCTATCAAAAAAATCATCATTTGGATCAACATTTTTGGGGTCAGAATTGCTTGTTATGATTTTTGCTCCTTTAGCGGCTAGCCGGTCAACATAAGTAGCTAATCGTTTTTGTTGCTCATCATCAAATCCAGTCTTTGCATAAGAAGTAAAGTTTGATGTCTTATTTAACGGACGGTAAGGTGGATCAAAATATACTAAAGTGTGCTCATCAATAAAGGATTCAGAATCCGTAAATTGACCACAGACAATTTCAACATTCTTTAATGCTATAGAAACTGCACGCAGGTTTTCCTTATCGCAAATTAGGGGTTTCTTGTAGTCACCAATAGGGACGTTGTATAAACCTTTGCTGTTTACCCGGTAAAGGCCGTTGAAACAAGTGCGGTTTAAAAATATCATTAACACTGCTTTTCTTTGGCTCTCTAAAGCATTATCATTTATTTTTATGGCATTATATTCGTCTCTCGCTTTATAGTATAAGGCTCTTCGTTCTTCCGCATCAAAAGGTAAAAACGATTCCTGCATGACGGAAAGTTCTGCGATTAATTGTTCCACATTGTCACGTATGGCCTTGTAGGCGTTTATAAGTTCCGGATTGATATCGCTAATATAAGTTTCCTTAAAGTCGTGTCTGCCTATAACATCAAAAAGCACAGCGCCGCCGCCAACAAATGGTTCAGCATATTTAGTAATACTCGAATCAAGCACCGACATATAACGTTCCCTGATTTCTGGGAGTAGCTGTCCCTTTCCCCCAGCCCACTTTAAAAAAGGACGGCTGCGTGATGCGTACTGTGCGGCAAAAACCTTTTGACCTGATTCAGCAAGTATCAATGGGTGTGCCTCCTTGTGTTTAGCGGATCATAAAACAAAAAAGAAACCCGTCAGCAGAGAGTAATTTCTCTACTAACGGGTTCTGATTGTTTTCCTAGCAACGGCCCCCATAGCCTAACCCCTGACGCTCCAAGCAGGAGCTACAAATTGCTTGCTAGTTCTCTTAAAGCTTGCTTGAGTTCGCGTCTGGATGCCATGGCTTTTGCGGTATCCCCGGCGTCTCTGATGCCTTCAGCCGTGTTGCCGGCGCTTATCGCCCAACCGGAAAGGCTTCTGAGCGCACGCGAATAGACAATCCCTAGCTTCTGTGGGTCTCGGTCGCACAGGTTATACACGCCACCAAACCCATGAGCGCGGAAACCCCATTTTCTGAGCGTCCGGGCAGTCCGACCTACCCGTTCCCGTGCATCTTTGTCGTTGCGATCGAAGAGATGTCTCGCAATTTCCGTTGTGGTCACCCCTGCAGGGAAACGGCTCTCCAGCAAGTCGAGCATTTTTTGGGCGTTTGTGGACTTTCGTCTGCGGGCCTCGGCCGCCGTGCTCTGTGTTTGACTAGTTTTTTTGTGCATGGTTTAACTCCTTTCTTTTTTGTCGTTTTGGTTGTTTTTCCCGGCAAAATTACGTATTATCGTTTTTAATGACTCGCAATTTCGGTTTTCCAGTGCGTTATTAAAGGCGGCGAACAGTCCGGCGTCAAGAATTTCGGGTAGATATTACTTAACATCGGCGATAGCCTCCTTCTGTGGTGTGACGGGAAAGAAAAGTAGCTAGCGCAGACTCAGCGACTCGCAAGTGTCCTGCGGCACCTAGCCGGGTGGCGTGTATCTCGCCGCCCTTGATTAGGCGGATAAGGGTAGGGCGACTGATCCGCAAAATCTGCTGGACTTCGCCGGGTGTGTAGAACTTTTCCATGGCACCATCTCCTTTTTATTTTTTTAACCTGCCTATCCACTTGACTAAGGTGGTACAATATGTTGTACTGATAGCATGAAAGAATATCCTATGACTTTTCGAGAATTTATCAAGAGGTTCCCCGATGAACAACATTGTCGTGACTATCTATATGAGTTGCGATTCTCTGATGGTTTTGTATGCCCCAAATGCAGTCACGACAAACACTGGAAAATCGGCGAGTTGTTGTTTGAGTGTGCAAAATGTGGTCGTCAGACTTCCGTAATAGCCGGAACGATATTTCAAGATACCCGAAAGCCACTGATGGATTGGTTTATAGGCATATGGTGGTTATCGACCATGAAAACTGGAGCGAGTGCACTCGGTTTACAACAAGTTTTAGGGTTGAAAAGCTATCAAACTTCTTGGACTTGGCTGCATAAAATTCGCAAGGCGTTAGTAAATCCAAATCGAAGCAAATTGTTGGGTACAGTAGAAATTGACGAAACAATAATCGGCGGTGTAGCCACAGGCAAACGCGGACGTGGTGCGGAAAACAAGGTGTTAGTTATCATTGCGGCAGAGCTTAACGGAAAGAAAATCGGGCGTTGTCGTATGGGTATAATCTCCGATGCTTCATCTGATTCAATACATCCGTTTATCATCGAAAACATCGAAACAGATAGCACCCTCATCACGGATGGCTGGCGTGGTTATAATGGAATCGAAAAGAAAGGCTTTTCGCGAAAAATCCATGTTCAAAAGACAAATCCGAACCAAGAAGAATTACTGCCTCATATCCATCTGATTGCCTCGCTTCTAAAACGCTGGTTGCTTGGCACACTTCATGGTGCAGTCGAATCTCAACACCTGCAATCGTATCTTGATGAGTATGTTTTTCGTTTTAACAGAAGAAAATCAGCACAGAGAGGGCTGTTGTTTTATAGAGTTTTGGAATCTGCTATGCAAACAAAAACTATCACTTACGAGGAGTTGACCGACCACAAGATATAGTTGTCGCCTTAGTCAAGTGGATAGGCAGGTTTTTTAATTGTCGTTTTTAATGATTCGCAACTTCGGTTTTCCGGCGCGGATAATATCTGCTATGCGGTCAATGCGTTCTATGGCCGTTTCTAATGTTGAGTTGAAAGAGGCAAATAATCCAGCATCAAGGATTGAAGTTGCGAGTTCTTCTACTTCGTGCCCGCCGCGCACTCGCGCGACTGAAAGAAGATCGTCGGCGTACTCGTCTTCTAACACCTTAAGAGCATCCGCCAAGGCAAGCGCCGACAAGCTGGCCTTCTCCATTAGGGTGTGACAATTAACGCGTTTCTGATCCAACTTCGGGCGGGGGCGGCTTTTAAGTTTTTCGATTTCTTTTCTGGCGTGATCCAGGTATCCTTCGAGTTCAAATTGTCTGTTTTCCGATTTTTCAAGGCGCGTCTCTTTGACTACCCTGTCTGCGGCTAGCGCAGCAAGGCGCTCCGTTAATGCTTCCTGTTCCTTGAGGAGAGTTACCGCATACTTTTTGGTTGCCTCTAACTCTGCTGTTACTGCGGGATCCGGTTTGTAAACAATTTTTTCTGTTTCTATTTCTATGGGTTTTTGCGCCAGATCCGTAAGTTTTGCCTGCAGCGCGTCTGTCTCAACCTGCTTTTCCTTTTCGAGAGCGACGAGCCTCGCTTGCAGTTTTTCCTTTTCGGCGCGGGCTATGTCAAGGTCAGAACGCAGAGCTTGGGCATCTTTGACAGATAGGCCACAGACGCCGGTTTCGCCAAGGACTGAAAGTAGGGATGCCTGCTCCGATGAGGGTAAGAAGGCTAGCGAGTAGGCGGCTGTTTGGCCAAGTGTGCCGGACGAAACCAGGGTTTGCAGAGGGGGGATCAGGTCGTTGAGCTTGAGAATGTTTTTGGTCGTTCGCACATCTTCGCTAATTGCTTCAGCTACATCTTCTAAGCTTTTTGTGCCAAGGGAAATTATTTCCTTTGGCACCTCCGAAATTTTACCAGTATACTGGTTGCCTCTGTCGCCGCCCTTCCCTAGCCGCACACCCCAATACTCCGCCAAAAACCTAGCTCGCTTTGCTTTCCTGATCGGATCGGTGTCATCTTGGCGTCGCTCTTCGTTGTCGGCGATTAACAGATACTCCGCTTCCTCGGGTGAAATATCTACGACCGTGACAGGTACTTTCTCTAGTCCAAGTTCCAGCGCGATGCGCAGGCGCTGGTGGCCCGCTATAACCGTAAAGTCCGGCAGAACCTTGAGCGGGTCCCTGATGCCGTGGGATTCGATGCTCCGCTTGACTTCCTGGTACTTTTCTTCTGGTAGGTTATCGTAATAACTCTGGTTCTTTGGATGGGGTTTGAGAAGAGAAATAGAAACTTCGTTCATGTAAAAACCTCCTTACCGTTGATTGAAACACGTCTTTACAAAAACAAAAAGCCGCCAGCGGGGAATTAATCCCTACTGACGGCTTCTTTGGTATCTTTTGTTTGTTCGTATTTGACAGGCAACCCTATCACCGCCTTGATTCTCTATTGTATTTATGATTCCACTGCGAAACCCTTTTTTTCTAGCTTTTTGCCACAATATATAGTCTCTTAACTTTCACTGGAATACTACATATGGGTAACGGTGGCGCAAATTTGGACTTTCTGTAGTGGAATCAATTATAAGTTTAATTTTTAATAAAGACTCTTCTATAATTTTCCAATGGTTTAGTCCCTTACAGAAATTCGTATCTGGTATAGACGGAATAATGCGTTCTGAATCGATTGCTTGAGGTGTGAGATTCCGAATGCATCTAACACAATATCATCAAACTGTTGCCTTAATGGGTCAGTAAACTCATCATCCAATGGCAATACATTTTTATTAAGAAGCGGATTAAAAGCTTCTTTAATTTGAGTTATTTGTTCTGCCAACAAACATTTTGGGTTTAACATATACATATGGTTTTCTAATTTGTCAGAGTTCAAATCCAAAGCTCCTAATCCGCGCCCAAATCCCAAGGCTTCAATATTAAAAAGCCCAAGCATGCTGTTTAATAAGGCATGGTACAACAGCGCATCTGCTTGTAAATCTATCATCGATAAACCGATAAATCGTTGGTCAATGAAGCAACGGTCCTGCGTTTTAGCAACAAACAACCGTTTTTCTGGGTTAACAGATATCGCAAAATCAGCCAGTATCGTATCTTGCATCTGATACCAATGCATTCCCGCACGACGCAAAACTTGTGCTAGAGGTTTACCTTTTTTATTGAACCCATGTTCAAATCGGGCAATCCATGACAGCGTCCCATAGTGTCCCAAAAGCCGCAATTGTTGTGTAGATAAAGAACAGCAAAAAGCTTGGGTATCAGGTGTCGCCAATAACCCTAATATATTTCGGGAAGACTTCAACACAGGCTTGAGATAAATCGATTCAATGCCATGATTATTTTTGGGATAAAATAATGGATTCCAACCACGCCTTTCCCCACGAACAAACGACAATAAAGAGCGAACAGGTACCAGTAACGAGTTAATTTCTTGTATCCACGATAAATCTGCAAACATAGCGTTCATCCCCATTCCAAGGGCTTTTAGAGACATTATTTCCTGTTGTGTTCGAGACTGAATAGAGCAATGTCCGTCCCATGGAATAGCTGATATGATATAGTTCGCTACATCAACAATATTCGTTGGTTCAAGTTCCTGTAGTGTTTTTTCTATTACGACAAACGATGTCTGCTCGGTAGAATCCAATTGTGCAGATATATCTCTCTTCCTTAAAACGATAAGAGTTGTTACAACATCTGTATTTGAAAACCATTTCCCCTTTCCTGAAGTAATTAATTTTTCCATATGAAAAAACTTGTTTAATAACATCTGGAACTTTTCTCCCCATGATGTTCCAAGCCATGAATTAGAAACGATAATTCCCAGCACTCCGTCATCTTTCAGTAGTCGCCAAAGACAAAATGGCAGATACGCATACAAGTCACTTTTTTTCGTCAAAGGAGATTTTGTGCCCGTCATTTCTTGAATAAAGCCATTAATGTTGTAAATGTGAGGATTAGTTTCTTCGATATCTTCAAATTGAACAAACGGGAGATTGGATACAATATAGGGGAATGCAGGAAGTTTTTTTGGGACATCGCTCCCGTCATAAGGGTCTTTTAGCACAACGGGACCTTCGGTTACCAGCTCTGCTACATCATGTCGAAACACCTGCAACACTTCTCCCATGTTTTCGGGTTCGGTTAATGCAATAGTAGCAATTTGTAAGGGAAACGAAAACTTGTCGCTCGCCCATATTTGCGAAAGTGCTTCTTGTTTCTGAACACCATATTCGTTTTTGATTTTTCCAGCAACCACTGGGTTACTATTGTTCCTAAAACAACAGGACCGAAGCCAAGGATGAAGTCAAAGTATTTGCGCCCAACTTCATCATAAACATATCCTCCATTTCCATAGGAAAATACAAGCTCGTTACCGGAGCTATTGTATATGCTACTTGTCCCCGCATGTTCAATCATGGTTGAACCCCTTTGAAATAATTTCTTTTACACTTTCCCAATTTTCGAGAAGCTCTGCATAGGCTGACTTTGCTGAAGAACTTAATTCGTCAATAGAGATTTCGCTTAAAGTGAGCTTCTCAAATCCGAGGTTTTTTGTCGGCTCGCATATTTTCATATCACCTGATTTATGAACACATATAAACGAAGCAATGACCCATGTAATCGTTCGATTAAGCCTCGAATCAAACACGGTATCTGTTCTGATTTCAAAGGGTTCAACTACGGAAATTAGCGCATCTTCTCCCGCCTCTTCTCGTAATTCACGTGCAAGAGCGGCAACTAAATCACTTTCGTCGTCAACTCTCCCTCCGATACCTTCCAACTTATATTGTTCATCCCTACATCCCGGACCACGACGCATTAGTATCCACTTATTTCCTTCATCAAAAACCAACCCCTCAACTGCGACAAATTGTGGGTCAAAGTTGATGTTTCCAACTTCAACCAAACCTTTCAACTCGTCTACAGTGTAGACCTTTTCATATGAGAAATGCATAATACTACCTCCTTATATTGTGTTCATTATTTCGCTAAGGTTAACGGTGAATCTTCCCTCCACTAAAGTAGAGGGCATCCATCCATAGGCAAAGACGAGGTCTCGGCATTCGGCAACGGGGTTGCCGCCTGAAACATCCCTGGCCCCGTAGGCTGGACAGGTTCCTGGATTCCAGGACGCCTGCCGGGAACATCGTCCCGGAGGCGACCCCTCCCTTTCGGAAGTCGCGGGCTTTCGCGAAAAATATTAGGCGGACTTTTGGTTTAACCGCTTTTCTTCCCGGACGAACCAAGCCGTGCCGATGTTGATGGCAGCGCTGATGTGGCTGTCGCGCGGGATGTTACAGTTCTTGCACTTTAATGTGTTGCCGTTGCGCACGGTGGAGAGCGAGCCGCACAGCGAGCACCGGTTGCTGGTATTTTTCGGGGACACCAGGGCTATGAGTATGCCACGGGCTTTCGCTTTGTACGTGGTGTACCTGATTACCCTTCGGTGCAGCCAGTAGCCTATTTTCTGGCGCATTTTGGCTGAACCGTGTTTCCCTTTGTCCGGTTGGAAATGTTTAAGGTTTTCGAATACGATGACTAAGGCGTCCCACTCCGCAGCTAAGTCAACCAGTTGCTTGCTTAAGTGGTGGGCATAGTTGTCGTTAGTGGCGTTGACCTACTCGGGCTAGCTATCTTTGTTCTTCTGTGTATGCAAAGACGACAGGGCCCTCATCTGCCGTTCTAGAAACTGCGAGTATTCTAGCATCTGTTTTTCC
>QLUI01000077.1 GCA_018725345.1 Bacillota bacterium
TATCATGCCTTATTTTCAGCCAAAAGTCAAGGAATAATACGTCACATTACTTATGAAAACGCCTACTTAGTGTAATCTTTTCTTGCCCGCTCGTCCATAAGAATGATTAATCCTACCTTTGCACGTGACATCCCGACATACAGCAAAGATCTGAATTCATCGTCACTGATTCTATGGATATCGGTTAGAATGATATAAGAGTTTTCCAGGCCTTTAAAGCCGTGGATTGTAGAAAAAGTAAGGGGCCTGGCAGCAGGAAAACGTGAATTGTCAGCCAGACTACTGATCTGGAAATTTCCCTGATTAACCCTGGTCACACAGGAGTTCTCCAGTCTGAAGGGTGATAGAATGGTTATGTTACTCGGCGGGATCTTTTGTCGGCCCAACTTCAACAACATGCTTTCCAGTTTCTGAACTTCTTGCTCGGCGTCCGTGTAAAAGTAGTATTCAACAGGAATACCAGTGATTTTCCCAGGCAAAAATACCGGTGACTCGAATCCTGAGATCAGATGTATTTCTTCACCAATGGGCTTCGTATTGCGGCAGTTGATAGTCAACCTGAACCTCGCAAAGGTGGCGCGAGATTCGAGTATTTGGAGCATCTCATGGACTGAAAACTCAGAGTATATAGCCTGCCGTTCAAAATCGCAATATATTTCCCAGTTTCCGCCTGCTAAACCACCCTTAAGCAAAGCATCAAATACATCCAGATATTCAGCTCGTATCAGATCCTGTCCCTCATCAACAACTATTTTGTCGAAAGGCGCTATGCCGCCACGGTCAATGGCCTCAATGGCCAGGATTGGCAACTCACATTTGAAAAATTCATCTCTGTTGCTAACTGACCTGAGAACGTCATCTGAAATCGGGCTGATGCTGGTTAGAAGATGATGAAAACTTCCTGCAGTCAGTCTGGTTTCCAGTTCACCCGATGGAAACTGAGACACCAGCCAGTTCCCGAGCAGCGAATTGAAACAGGCCATCAAAATACGCTGGTTTTTGAACAAACCACGGCGAACTGATTCCAGCGCTATCATCGTCTTGCCGGTTCCAGCAGCTCCCTGAAAAAGAGATCTTGGATTATCCTGTAATTCGTCAAGACACCTGTATTGTTCTGCTGTGTATTCATTCAACTGTTCTTCTACATCACTCAGCATCTGTTTCGGGGTGATAAGTCGCTCAAAGTCACCGCGAAGGTAGGAGACAAGCTGGTCTATATCTGATTTCCTGGGTATTGATTGTGCCTGGTCAAACCATTTGGAATGTTCCACCTTCTTTCGGGTATATTGGGACAGCTGCTCAATATACTTCTTAATCGGTACTCGTCGTGAGTCGCGGTCGTAGACTTGCCACCACTCTGTCTCCGTTTCTTCAAGCCGAAACAGTACGTGTGGAAACATTACACCGAAGCCGTACAGAAGTCGGCTTAGACGGTTGCCTTCTCCAAATTTCTTTTTGACCGCATTAATGAGGCTGAACATTCCTTCCTCAGCCTGTTGAAACGGACTGCGGTTGCTGGTGGTTACCTCTCCAAATCGGTTTGTGAATTTCCAGAGTCCCTCTTCTCTCCTGATGTCACCCGACTTGACTTCCAGGCAAAAAATACCTAAGTCGGGAGCAAGAACAAGAAAATCTATTTCGCCATACAATCGTTTTGTATGTTGTGCCAGCCCAAGAGAATGGAGGACAACCCAGTTTTCCGTATCGGGATCATTTTTGAAAAGATCAAAAATCTGCCGTTCACCCGTACTTTTGACCCTGTCAGAGATGTATGGAGGAAGCATCCTCGCCATTAATCCTCCCCCGATAACAGGCAGTTCACTGAATTTGTCGCAACCTCTTCCCAAGTATCACTGATCTCTTCAATTCTCAATATCGTTACTCGGCCGAACTCACCCAAGTTCAAAACTATCAACTCGCTGCCACAACCGTGTAATCCTTTTCCACTTTCAACAATCTCAGGTAAACTGGCCAGCAATTTATTCCTTATGTATGTTGATGCCTGAAGATGAGCACCTCGAACTCTTGAGATGGCTTCTTTCACCTCGGCCAGCCTTTCAAGCAATGACTTATTACCCGTCGCTCTGGCAATGAGCTGCAGGTCTGTGCTAATTCCCGGGCCAATCTGGTCTTCATCGACCCGCCAGTTTTTGATGGTTGCTGGGTGCCTTCTGCATCCTGCCTTTCGTAATAGGTCAACAAGTCCATCAGGACCTCCTGGCATTTTCCGGTACGCTTCGTGCAGGGCTTCTTTCCAGAGTCCAGCGATCTTTCTCAAATGGGACTGTCCATCCTTAGCCAGACCTTTATCTGCAATGTCACGTATAATATCCCTGTTGGATTCCTGAAATAGAACGTAATCGCTGGGACGTAGTTCGCCTATATACCTGCGAGGGATTTCCCGCTCGGAAATTTCTCCTTTCATCAGATCCGTCACAACCGGTAAGCGGTGGGATTCGGTGATAAACGCAAACCTGCCCTGGGTGAAAATCACGAGTTTGGCTCTGGAAACCTCATCCTGAGTACCCGCCGAAGAGGTATAAGCCTGATACCGATATGTTCTCAATTTCAACTCAAATTCAATAATATCGAACTCATCTTTCCGCACGGGTTCAATGTGTTCCTCTGCTTTGTACTCGATTGATTCAAGCTCTTTTTCTGTCAGCCCAAGCACCTCAGAGAAATCGTTGGCACGAATGTTGAAGCTATTCTGCTGGGTCCACCTCCCCTGAGCAGATGCAAACCACTTCTGCTCAAAGGGGTACGCAAGCATGGTGATTTCAGAGGTAATGTGTGAATGCAGAAGGCGATACATTTTATCCTTGCCAAGCCAGCCACAAATAACGATCTGAGTGGGAACGAATGGCCTGTCCGGACCAAGCAGGTCGTGCATGGTTGCAAAGTGAATATTGTTCAGTTTCTCCTCCGGAAATCGCGCTGTCCAGTAGGATAGTGATTCTTCTATCTCTTCTGTTTTTGCAACGACTATACCCAGCACTTCAGATTCTGGGGTTTTGCTTATAAAATCGAGTAACCTGTTCACCTTGTGGTTTTCCCCGGCGACTGGGTTCTCACCTAGAGCCCCAAATGTGTCAAAAATGGTATCAATACACTCGACGGCTTTATCTGAGAGCCACAGTTGCTGCGATCTAAATTGCTGCCGCAGTGCCCGGAGTTTCTGAAGGAAAGTCTCTGACCATGTTTGTTGAGGAATCCGTATCAGCCGGGAGAAATCATTGATCAGTTGAATCAATTTACCATATGAAATATTAAGCTGCTGCTGATCATGCGAAATCAGTCTGCCAAGTTTCATCGCTTCTTCGATCACGCTATTGAGATCCGGGTATTCACACAGTAACGGGTCTATTTTCTGGTAGCAGAAACTGGATATTGAATCATTGATGAAGGAAAACGGCGAGGACTTTCGCGTCTCAACTATTGTCCCGCTCTGTATAATATTCTCTCTATTCCACTGCCAGATTTTGAACTTCCGGCCTAACAGAAGTTGAAGATATTCAGTCTCCAGCAGGTCACAAACAACGACGACTGGAATGTTTTCGTCCAAAATGTCATCGAGAACCTGAACATTGTTGATGTAGTTCGACGCCCCGTCAATGATTACGCCTTTGTTTCTCTGAGGATTAATACTTACATAATGCCAAACACCAAAAAGGTCCGTGGAGATCAGACAGCAGGGATTCGCCTGTATCTGCTGGGACCCGATAATTGAGACATCTCCTTCAACATTCAGCTTACCCCATAGAAACAGATCAATGATGCTGGTTCCATTTATGTAGTTTCTCTTGGCGAATTGCTCGGTTTCTCCAATTCTGGAAACCAGGAGAATGTTTGCTTTAAACAGAGCTTTGTTACCCATGGTTTTTGTTCCGAGGATGTAGTCTATCTGATTATCCAGGACGTGGGCCGACTGACAGGCGTCCCTGACTTTCTGCAGAGAAGAGAGCGCTCTATTCGTCTTAGCTGCCTCGAATACCAGTTTTCTGTCCAGGGGAATCCCGTATCTTTCTCCATTGCTGCACCACACCAATATACACCATCGATTCAGGCTAGGAATGAACTCCTCCTCAGAGTATTCCACGACACATCTGTTTACCATCAGTTTCTGGCCTCTGGAAAATTTTATACTCTCAGGACTGCTCCCGTAGTCATTTTTCATGATCTCGAGAGTGCACAGAGTTGCAATCCACTGCGCGCACTGCAGGCGATTTGGGAGAAGAATGACTAACCTGTTGTGGCTAACGTTCGATAGCGCTTTCAGTGCCAGACTCGTACTCAGTTTCAAAATTGGATGAATTGCCGCATCCTGCTGGCTCGAAGGACTGCCCACGCCTATCCGGTCAAAGAAATCGTAGCTCTGGTCGAGGTACTCCTTCAGTTGCTCCCAGTCCATATCTCACCACTCTCGCTCTTTTCGCTGGCATGTTCGTTGGCACTATTCATGCCGATGGTTGCCTTGTAAGAACGGCAATAGCCCTGAAGAGGACATTCGTGATGTGGAGGGGATTTTACCCTGCAAATTGCTGCTGCGAAATCTATCAGCGCAAAATTGAAATCACGCGGACGGTTTGGGTCTATCAAAGATTGGAGAACAGATCTGAACAACCTGCTCCTGCGAGACGAATCAGTGATCGGCAATCGGAGAAGGCGCCCAGTTACTCTAACCGTGTTGGTGTCCAGTATAGCCTCAGGGTAACCGAAGGCGAAGCACTGCAGGGCAGACGCTATATAGCGACTTACTCCTGGAAGTGAGATGAGCTGTTCAAAATCATCTGGTATTTGTCCATAGAATCTTGCCTGCAGTTCAACTGCCATCGCATGCACCAGTTTCCATCTCCATTGGAGCCCCGCAGAATAAAACAATTCTAGCAGCTCATCTGGTGTGCTCTTTGCCAGAGCCTGAACATTCGGGAAACGTTCCAAGAATAGCTCGTAGAGTGGGACTACCTGGTCAGCTCTGGTTCTGTGGAGCAATACCTCTGCAACAAGTATCCTGTAAGGATCACAAGTTTCCCTCCAGGGAAAACGTCGCCTTGGATAAAACCACCACTGTAAAAGGTCACTTCTTAGGGTCTCGATCGGGAAACCTTCCAAGATGTGCCTTGCATCGCGAGTTCCACTCATAAGCGCACCTTACGTGTTTGTAATCATATTATAGCATGTCTTTAGTCGATACACGCATTGCCTATCGTGGACAACTTATTCCCGCATAGATAGTTAGCACAGTGATAAACACTGTTATACAAAACGTCATTTTGTTTACTTCGGGGAAAAGGCTAACGTCACATTGGTAGACTGAAAGCTAGGCTAGAAAGTCTGTCTATTCCCTGGATACGTGAACATAGATACACATAGATTCACCCCCTAGATGAAGTAAGCGGGTGTAACTTCACGGATTCAGGTATATGCTAAATAAGTCGGTCCAATTTGTTTCTTAAAAGTCGCTTTTCCTCCATTCTCCCACTCTTCCTGAAATTGGGTTAATTCTTCTGAAGTAAACTCATATGGAGATGAGGATACAATCTCAAAGTTCAACTCATCAACATAGAATTCAGGTTTCAAAGGAAACTTATAACGTGAACAAATGTCAACAGATACTTCCCTTGAAAATATTTTCCCTCCTAATATTTCTTTCGCTTTATCTTTTATGGGATCGGCAGGGAACAATTTCCCCCCACCTTCAAACATGTCATAGATGTATTCTGAGCTCTTTTTTGTCTGATGAAAAAGCATCTTATGGGCTGAGTAATCTTCACGACTCTCTAATTGCACTGTATATGCTTTCTGGTTGCCAGGCCTTGGAAAAGGTTGCAAACCAATTGGTTGTAATTTGGGAACATTTGTCGGATTAGTGATATTATATACTATCGATGGAGTCTTCATAAAAACACCAAGCTCATCCTGTTCTACAATAGGTAAATATTTCTCTGCTGCTTTTGAATGGTGACAAACAGCAAAGAATGCAGCGACCATAGGATCCGAAGTTACGTCTAAAAATTCAGTTCTAAATCCATAATGTTGTGCTAATCCAGTGAAACTAATATGAATACCATACTTTATAATATCTTGAACAGCCGGATGAGTTTGAATAACCCTCTCAAATTCTCTCTGTTTTAGACGCGCCTCAAACAAATCATAAATAGTTAGTTCACCTCGATAAATTTTCGGAACACAGCTTGGGAAATCTTGTACCTGTCCTCGATAAATAAATAGTGTCTGATTACCTGGAACTAAAATTATGGAACCATCTATCCATTCCTGGGGCATGAACGTTTCTTTCTCAGGAAATAAATGATTTTGATATAATTGGGCACGGACTTCAGGTATTCTTTTTAAGAAATGTTTCCGATTTTCTCTCTCCCTTTCAAGCTGCTGTAAGACTTCAAAGATATCCGAATAATAAGAGGCCATACTACGACTCCTCGTAATGTCAAACAAAGTTTTCTGCTACATGACGCCCGAGTTCACCCGCTGCACGGCGCTAACAGAATACGCCCAATTCTGGCAAAATGCAATTTGGCCGTTGAACCTAGAAAAATCGAGCCAGCTAGTGCAGTCGGGTGCAATGAGTTGTTATGTGTTTCCATCGAGCTCGAAATCTATACAGCTTGAAGTATAGCAGCTTTGATTCTCTCAAGGCTAGCTTTACGAAGTCTCCTGTATTCCTTGTGATAGCGCCATCCCGTTGGGTAGGTTAGGAAAAGGGGGATCTGTTTTTCAAGATCGCTGATATGAGATTGAACCAACTCACCCCTGTTTAGCCGATCGAGGCATCTTTCAATTTTATCCTCGGAAACAAGATTGAATATGTCTTTGTTAAATGTGACTACAGCCTTGACATCCATTTTATTCAACTCACTTCTGAATTCATCCCGTGCGTCGGGTTCAATGATTTGGCTCAACACCCTTTTCTTAAAAATTCTACGGATGTCATCAGGCGAACGTGTTGGAAAGGCATAGTAACAATAGAAACATAATTCAAATGCTCCTGAGTATGTGACCCTAAGGAACATGTTGCGAAGGCATTCTGGATTACGTTTTCCTTCTGGAATTGAAAACCAACCTGCATTTCCCATGATGGGCCAAAAAAGATTCTCGCGGTTTTTCCTGCTTGGCGATAGAAACATGCCTTGTTTAATGGAGTAGGGGTGAGGATTAGAGAACAGTAGCATGACTCGCGGCCTCCCACTTGGTATCAGAGGGATAAGTCTCTCGGAGGTGAACTTGACCTCCTTTTTTACATGGTCGAATGAGATCAGAGGATCTTCATCAAGGTAAGCGCCTATGAGCTTGGTAGCGCGCTCCTTGATACTTTCATACTCTTGGTCCAAAGGATAGGATTTCTGAAAGTTTATTTCTGACAAAGGATTACCTCAGATTTTCAGGGCCATCAATGCAGCGGAGTTGTGAGGAAGAACACATGACAATTACTAGGCCGAGACTTTCCATCTAATCTCCTTGTGGGATTGTATTATACGGAAAGATTCCGTACAATGCAACTGGAGAAGCACCTCGTGGAAACCTCCCCAGACCCTGCTATTGTTATATAGTAGACATTATTGGAAATAGGCGGCTGCCGGTGTCGACTTTGAGCGATATGCAGTTCTGAAGTTGTGCAAGCCGCACGCGATTTCCATGACTAGGTCAACA
>QLUI01000078.1 GCA_018725345.1 Bacillota bacterium
ATATTATAAAATATATTTGCTTAAGTCTTTATTCTGGACAATATTATCAAGCTTAGCTTGCACATACTCAGCCGTGATTGGCACAAGCTGCGACGGCAGTTCGGGAGCGCTAAATGACAATTCCTCCAACAGTTTCTCTAGAATTGTATGTAGACGCCTGGCACCGATGTTTTCCATCTCATTGTTTAGGGTGCAGGCTAGCTTGGCAATTTCCAAAATGGCATCATCCCCAAACTCCACCGTCACCCCTTCTGTCTCTAGTAGTGCGGTGTACTGCTTGATTAACGCATTTGCCGGTTCAGTCAGAATTTGCTTAAAATCTGTTTCCGTAAGGCTGTTTAATTCTACCCGGATAGGGAAGCGTCCCTGCAATTCAGGAATCAAGTCAGACGGCTTCGCCACATGAAAGGCTCCGGCAGCAATAAAAAGAATATAGTCTGTTTTTACAGCACCGTACTTGGTCGTCACCGTAGAACCTTCCACAATGGGCAGAATATCGCGCTGAACCCCTTCCCGAGAGACATCAGGCCCACCACGATAATCCTTACCGGCTATCTTGTCGATTTCATCTAGAAAGATAATCCCTGACTGTTCAGCCCTAGACACCGCTTCTGTAATAACCTCGTCCATATCAATCAGTTTCTGTGCTTCTTCCTGTAGAAGAAGCTTTCTCGCCTGCCGCACCGGCAGCCTACGCATTTTTTTGCGTTTAGGTAAAAACTGTCCCATAATGTCCTGGAAATTAATCCCCATGTCTTCCATCCCGGAACCGGAAAACATTTCAATTAGCGGAGCCCTTTCATCCACTTCCATTTCCACTGTTTCATCCTCCAGCAAGCCGCTTGCCAGCTGGTCTTTAAGCCGTTCCCTGGTAACGCGATAATCTTTAATCTTTTCGGTAAACTCCGGCTCATCTTCTTCTGCCGTTTCACTTGCAGACGATGAAAAGAGAAGGCTAAGGGGATTATTTCCGCCTCTCTGCTTCTCCGGCTTGGGAGCCAAAAGTTCAAGCAACCTTTCTGCCGCCGGTGCCTGCGCCTGTTCTCCCACAACTTCCATTTTTTCTGTCTGCACAATACGGATGGACGTCTCAACCAAGTCACGAATCATTGTTTCCACATCACGGCCCACATAACCTACTTCGGTAAACTTGGTAGCTTCAATTTTTACGAATGGCGCGTTTACCAGCTTAGCCAACCTTCTGGCAATTTCCGTTTTCCCCACACCGGTAGGGCCAATCATAATAATATTTTTTGGAAAAACTTCGTCCCGGATATCAACCGGAAGAAGCTTGCGCCGATAACGATTGCGCAGTGCCACCGCCACACATTTTTTGGCATCCATTTGTCCCACAATATATTTATCCAATTCAGCAACTATTTGTCGCGGTGTCCATTCTTCTCTGTTCATAATTCCTCCTCTGAGAGCTACAGTATTTCCAGAACTACCTTGTCATTGGTGTAAACACAGATTTCAGCAGCTATCAGGATAGCACTGCGGGCGATATCCCCTGCCTCCATGCCGGTAAAGCGATGAAGAGAGCGAGCTGCCGCCAGTGCATACGGGCCTCCGGAACCAATGGCAGTAACACCGTCATCTGGCTCAATTATCTCTCCGTTACCGGAGATAACCAGCAAACCAGCCGTATCACCTACCACCAGCAACGCCTCGAGCCGTCTCAGAACTCGATCGGTGCGCCAGTCCTTTGCCAATTCCACCGCAGCTCGGCGCAAATTTCCTTGGTATTTTTCCAGTTGTTGCTCGTATTTTTCAAACAGGGTAATGGAGTCAGCAACTGAGCCGGCAAACCCGGCCAAAATTTTACCCTGGTAGATTCGCCTTACTTTTACTGCATGATGCTTCATTATTGTATTGCCGCCGAGAGTAACTTGACCGTCACCAGCCAGCGCACAACGACCGTCTTTTAAAACTGCGACAATAGTCGTTCCGTGAAACATGCTATTTCTCCTTACGCCCGGGGATGGGCCGCACAATATACTTCTTTAAGCTGATCCCGTGTGATATGGGTATAAATTTGAGTTGTGGATATATTCACATGCCCTAAAAATTCTTGAACAGCCCGTAAGTCAGCTCCCGCATTGAGCAGATGAGTAGCAAAACTGTGGCGGATACTATGCGGACTAATTCCTTTAGTCAGGCTAACTTGGCGGATATATTTTTCTGTCAAGCGACGCACCCCCCGATCAGATAATCTTGTTCCATATTTGTTTAGCCAGAGCGCTTTCTCCCCGCCGCCGTCCTTATTCCGACGCAAAAGTTCCGGCCGGCCACCAAGAAGATAAGCCTGTACAGAGCGGCGGGCAAAACTCCCTAAAGGCACCACCCGCTCGCGGCTACCTTTACCCATCACAATAAACTCACTCCGGCTCAGATCCATGGCATGAAGATCTAACGACACTAATTCACTCACTCGAATACCAGACGCATAAAGCGCTTCCAAGATAGCCACGTCCCGCAAACCTGCCGGCGTCAAAGTATCTGGCGCGTTCAAAAGCCTAAAAACTTCTTCAACAAAAAGGAATCGAGGCAACTTTTTGCCTAGGCGGGGAGTGGACACCATGTTCCATGACGTATCTGTTAAGTGACCTTCCCTGTTTAGGTAGCGCAGAAAGGAACGGATGGCCGAAAGTTTACGGGCAATGGTTCGACGCTCGTAATCATGCTGCTGCAGTAATGCCAAATAATGCCTGATTGCCAAATAATCCAGTTCTAATGAGACAGCTTCATCCTCCAGAAAGCTAAAAAACTGGGCAAGATCTTCGGCATAATTCCTGACAGTATGTGGTGACGCATTTTTTTCTCCGGTTAGATAAGCAATGAACGCGCTCAGAAAATCAACCATTAAAGAAGCTTTCTCCTTTTCAAAAATAGTAACACAAGAATGTTTACTTATGCAAGTTAATTTTGCCAATTTTTACGCCATTCCACAATTCTCTCAAGTGCCCGCCGCGCCATCATCATTTTTCTTTCTCTCTTGGACACAGCAGCATTTAGTGACGGGAAAATACCGAAAGTAACATTCATAGGCTGAAAGTTTGCTGGGTCGGCTGTGGTAATATAGCGGAGCAATGCGCCGTGCGCTGTTTCATGAGGCCATGTTAGTTGCTCAGCACCCACTAGCAGACGAGCTGCGTTTATACCAGCCACTAAACCCATGGCCGCTGACTCCACATATCCTTCCACACCGGTAATCTGACCTGCAAAATACAGCTTATTATTATTGATAAATTGTAAAGTTGGCAGTAACATTCTAGGTGAATTTATATAAGTATTGCGGTGCACTACTCCAAAGCGGGCAAACTCAGCTTGTTCAAGTCCGGGAATCAGGCGAAAGACACGGCGCTGCTCAGGCCAACGGAGACGCGTCTGAAAACCTACCATATTGTAGAGAGTAGCTGCAGCATCATCCTGCCTTAATTGAACTACCGCATAAGGCTGACGTCCTGTCCTAGGATCAGTTAAACCCACTGGTTTCATTGGTCCAAACAACAATGTCTCATATCCGCGTGAAGCCATCACTTCCACCGGCATACAGCCCTCAAAATACTTGGGCTGTTCTTCAATGAGGTGTCCCAAGCTAACTTCAGCAGAAGTAAGCGCTAAGTAAAACACTCTGTATTCATCCTGACTCAGCGGACAGTTAAGATAATCCGCCGTCCCCTTCCCGTAGCGGGAGGCCCGAAACGCTTTAGCTTCGTCTATCGATTCCGCAATGACAATGGGCGCGGCAGCATCATAAAAATAAAGTGATTCTTCCCCGGTTAGTCTACCAATTTTTTCAGCGAGCGCTGCTGAAGTAAGTGGACCGGTAGCCAAAATCACAGGTCCATTTATCGTGTCGGGAAGATCCCTCACCTCACACTCCACACAAGTCACGTTCGGCAAACTTTTAATTACTGCGGTTACGCTGCGAGCAAAGCCTTCCCGATCCACTGCTAATGCGCCGCCAGCCGGCAGAGCATGTTTATCAGCTTGCGCCATAATCAGAGAATCAAATTGCCGCATCTCTTCTTTGAGTAAGCCCACAGCATTTTCCAGAGAAGCAGCCCGCAGTGAGTTGCTGCATACCAGTTCTGCCAAGTAAGGACTCTGATGCGCCGGTGTCATTTGCGACGGCCGCATTTCATACAGCTTCACATTGGCTCCTGACTTGGCGGCCTGCCAAACAGCCTCAGCACCCGCCAGCCCTCCGCCAACCACAGTAATTTCAGCCAATTTTTCCCCTCCCGTCCTTCTCTTTTCTCGTCTTTCCGGCACCTGTTTTCTTCTCCTCTTTTTAAGGAGATGCTTCTTTTAATATTTTCCCGCACTCCTTATTTGCGCAAAGCAATGCTTTGCCTTTCAGTACGGTGAGATAGTCGCACTTTGGACATTTAGCTTTCTGCGGAACATCCCAAGTGGTAAAACTACATTCCGGATATCGGCTACAACCGTAAAACTTGCGTCGCCTTTTTGTTTTGCGCTCCACCAGCGGTTTAGCGCAGACAGGGCAGTTGACATCCAGCTCTTTAACAATTGGTTTTGCATAGCGGCATTCAGGAAAACCCGGACAAGCGAGAAATTTACCGTAGCGACCCATTTTATAGACCAGAAACCGGCCGCAATTTGGACATTCCTGATCACTTTCTTCGGGGAGTATCACCACTTTTTCCATATATTCTTCTGCCAGTTGCAGGCTCTTGATAAAACTATCATAGAAGCTGCGGATGACTTCCGCCCACTCCAGGCCGCCTTCTGCTATTTGATCTAGTTTTTCTTCCATCTGAGCAGTAAAATCAACCTCAAGCACATCGGGAAAAAATTCCAGCAATTGGCCCAGCACCACATGGCCCAGCTCAGTAGCATAAAACAGCTTGTTTTCACGGGTCACATAACCCCTGGTTTGCAACGTGTCAATAATAGGCGCGTATGTACTGGGTCGTCCGATTCCTTTCTCCTCCAGCGTCTTAACCAGCATTGCCTCACTAAAACGGGGCGGCGGCTGAGTAAAATGCTGCTGTGAATCTAACTGCAACAAAGAAAGTATCTCGCCTGCAACCAACTCCGGGAGAAGACCACCTTCTTCTTTTTCTTCCTCATCCCTTCCCTCTGTGTACAGTTTCATAAATCCTTCAAACTTAATCTGCGAGCCAGTTGCGCGGAATTCATAACCGTCTGCCATAATTTTTGCAGCTACAGTATCATAGACGGCAGGACTCATCTGGCTAGCTACCAAGCGTTCCCAAATCAGCTTATATAACCTATATTGGTCTCTGGACAAAAAAGACTTGACGCGCTCCGGCAAACGTAAAACCGCTGTGGGCCTGATTGCCTCGTGGGCTTCCTGCGCCCCTTTTTTTGCCGCATATAGCGGCGGCTTATCCGGTACAAACGAATTGCCGAATTCTGCGGCAAGATATGTACGCACCTCAGCCTGCGCCGTTTGTGAAATGCGAGTGGAGTCTGTGCGGATGTAAGTAATCAGACCGACAACGCCTTCTTGGCCTAAATCCAGCCCCTCATAAAGCTGCTGGGCGACAACCATGGTTTTGCGGGCTGTAAAACCAAGTTTACGGGAAGCCTCCTGCTGAAGACTGCTGGTAATAAATGGCGGTGCCGGTCGGCGCCGCCGCTCTTGCTTTTTTACATCTGCCACAACAAAATGTTTATTCTTTAAAGAACCCAGAAGATCATCTGCTTCCTGACGGTTTGTAGGCACATGCTTTTTCCCTTTTTTTCCATAGTACTTTGCAAGGAAAGCAACATCTTTAGAAGCCAGCTTGGCTTCTAAAGTCCAGTACTCCTGCGGCTCAAACTTTTCAATTTCATTTTCGCGCTCCACAATCAGGCGAAGAGCCACAGACTGAACACGTCCGGCGGAAAGACCTTTCTTCACCTTTTTCCATAAGAGAGGCGAAATTTTATACCCAACCAACCTGTCAAGCACTCTCCGTGCCTGCTGAGCATTAACTCTGTGCAGATCAATCTGACGGGGATTTTTAAATGCTTCCTGCACAGCCTTTTCAGTAATTTCATTAAACTCAACTCGACAAGGCGTGTTTTCAGAAATACCCAATGCGCGTGCAAGGTGCCAGGAAATTGCTTCACCTTCACGATCCGGGTCGGCAGCCAGAAATATCTTTTTTGCTTCTTTTGCGGTATTCTTTAGCTCTTTTAGCACATCGCCTTTACCGCGAATTGTAATGTACTTTGGTTCAAAATTGTGTTGCACATCAATGCCTAGCTGACTTTTGGGCAAATCAATCACATGCCCGAAGGAAGCTACAACTTTATACTTTCGCCCCAAATATTTTTTGATTGTTTTTGCTTTTGTCGGCGATTCTACCACCACAAGATAATCTGACATACGGCACCCCCAGCTGCAGCACAGCGTTTCTAATTATACTACATTTACTAATTCACTATGGTCTATACACGCAAATAATGGTTTCCCGGCATTTTCTTTACCGCGCACACCAATTCCAGCTCAAGCAAGCTGACTGCCAAAGCCTCAGCAGATAAAGCGCAACAGGCGACCAATTCATCAAAATGAACAGGTTCATACTCCATGAATTGCAAAATATTTTTTTGTGTCTGCGTAAAGTTTTGCTGCTCATCTTTCATGCCGACAAGGGATAATGCCCCTAAAGTAGCCAAAATGTCTGCGGCACTTTCCACCAGAGCTGCGCCTTCTTTAATCAAGCGATGGCAGCCGCGGCTCGCTGGACTGTTGATGCTGCCCGGCACAGCAAGCACTTCCCGCCCCTGCTCGAGAGCACTATCGGCTGTGATCAAAGCACCGCTTCGCTCTGCCGCTTCCACAATAACCACTGCCAGGGAGAGACCGCTGATAATCCGGTTGCGCATCGGGAAATGTGGCGGTTTTGGCTGTGTGCCCAAGGGGAACTCACTAAGGATCACACCCTGGCGCTCAATTTTATCACGCAACTTTTTATTTTCAGGTGGGTAACAGATATCCAGGCCACAACCCAACACTGCCGCCGTCCGCCCGCCTGCTCTCAGCGCACCAAGGTGGGCAGCCGTGTCTATCCCCCTGGCCATTCCGCTAACTACGGTTACGCCATGAGAAGCCAAATCACCGCTAAGTCTGTCAGCAACTGCTTTTCCGTAGGCAGTAGCTTTTCTTGAGCCAACCAGAGAAACACATAAATGGTCAAGCGCAGTAAAATCACCACGGTAATATAATACTGCGGGCGGGTCAGAAATTTCTTTTAGAATTTTTGGATAGCGTTCCTCATTGACAAGCACTGCATCAAAACCTGCCGAAGCCAAACGCTGAAGCTCTCTGAGGGGATCAACATTTTTACGTTCTGCAACCATTACGGCAGCGACTTTCGCTGGCAAGCCTGCGGCAACTAGCGCATCCATATCTGCGGTGAACACTTTCTCCGCTGAGCCAATTACTTCCACCAGGCGTGGGATTCGCCTAGCCCCTAGGACTGAAATTTTGCTAAGTGCCAACCAAAATGGCAATTCCCGCAAAAACATCTCACCTCCGCCGCAGCACCTCTATTTTTCAGTCTGCTCATCTTCATATGGTCGATTTCAATTCAGTATACCATAGGCTATGTAAATCTTCAAAATAACATGAGAAATGTTGATATCAAGCTAGTTTTTTATGCAAAAAAA
>QLUI01000079.1 GCA_018725345.1 Bacillota bacterium
ACCGCAAAATCGGCATCTCGACCGCGGCCATCGAGAAGCGAGCCATAAAGATAAGCCAGGCGCACATTCTTTGCCTTGAAGATTTCCGCCAGCATCTCCCTCTGCCGCAAAATGTCTTCAAGTCGGAAAGCGCGTGGGAAAGAACAAAGCTCTCGTAGCATGCCGATGCTCCTCATCCAGTCATCTTTTCCAACCAGCGATCGTCCGAGGGCCTATCTCGATAACCGGAGAGTTCCTCTAGAACGCGGCTTCCTTAAGGTGCTCCCGGATTGATTCGGGCCATATGACCATTGCTCGGTGGTTGAATTCGTACGATGAGCTCGCGGTTACCTATTTCTGCATGATACTAAGGGATCACTGCAAAGTCTGTTGGTTGATGATTTGTCACCCCATGCTCTTAACCATTTATTAGCCATCGAGTATCAACTGGGTAGGCATAGAAACTCAGTTTCAGGAATCATCGTTTCCGGTAAATCTTTCCGCGGCTGGTTCCCTCGAAGTGTCCCGGGATTGCATATTTTACTAACTCGGTATCGTCTCCACCTGCCATATACCAGTGTTCAGATACCGGCTGAGCAGTCGGTGGCGATTTGAATCGTGACAGAGTGACGATGGTTATGCCTTGACCCAGGGCTGGAATTCCGCAGTCGCGAATTCGTTGAGCTAATTCTTCACGTGGCGCATATACAACGTCCTCTGGCTCGGCGCATGTTTCAACCTCTCCTACAAGGGAGCACAGCGAATCATGAGTACCGAGATGGGTCAGATTGGTCAATGCCATTTTGGCGGCCTCGATAAGGTCTTTGGGAACGCCGAGAAAGATGGTCATCGGCCCTTCCAGAAGGCCGTACTCCCGGGTACCTTGATTGATGTTGGTGAGGCCGAGGCGTGGATTAATCTTACCTTCTGCAGGTTTATCATGCTTATCGGTCTCATAGCGCCGCACTTGATGAAAAGCCCTGAAGAAGACCGCACCATTCGGCGGGTCAATTCGCACTTCGCACTGATCGCTTACTTGCAAGAATGACTTAGCCTCATTGGCTTGCCCTAGTTGGAACAGCGTGGAAGCAACACCAAGCAGGATAGTGGTAGGGGAGAGCACTGGCAACGCCACGGCTGAAGCGAACGCTGATCGCGGATCTCGATAGGCATAGCTATGAAAGTTATACGCCACTTTTAGCCAGATCAGCTCCGGGACTCGCTTAGCTTCCTGCGGCTTGGGCTTCTCCCTTCTGCTTTTGGCCTTCATTGTTTCCCTCCAAGGTCCGGATTGTCTTTTCAACAGCAGCTAACAGCTCTTTTGCGCTTCCGAAAGACCAAGCCCATGCCTTTTGGTTGTTGGCCAGGTTCATCATAGATTGACGGTACTCGGAATTTGCCTGAACAGGGTGGTTGCCATCATCCAGGCAAACCTTGATTGGAGAGACAAATGATGCAGTACGGCCAACGCTCAACAAGATAACCCCTTCGATCAAGAATACATGCGGTGCCCACGCTGCCACCTTCGCCCCTGTCGGAGATGAAATGAAATCGGCTATTGCCCTGATCAAGGCGATCTGGCGTTCCCTTTGCTCCCTTTTCCCGATAGCAAGCCGCTTAACATCTCTCCCATTTTGCGGGGGTTGTAAATACCAGTAATCATCGGTGCCGATGCGATGCAGATCGGCACGGACTATACCGCCGTAGATGTTGGAACGCATCGTTTGTGCATAACGGCTATTCATGCTGAAAGTATCTCGGAAAGCCGAGTGCTGAGTGACAGTCAGGTCTTGTGGCATTTCGCTGATGAGCCAGGCTACATCGAAGCAGGATCCCCGTTTGACTGGTTCAGCGTCCTTATAAGGAGCACACTTCTCATCAATATAAGGCTTCTCTGCGATGTACTTTTCCCCGACACCATCCTGCTGCTCCTTCCAGGCTGCAAGATAACCGCCTACATCTAAGACTGCACATAGCGCGATAGACTCGCGGACACTGCGATACAGCACATCATTTGTCAGTTTCCCAACGTTGAGTCGCTTGGCAGCAGCCCGGATACCAATCGGTCCTCGATCAGGATGTAACCCTTCACTTAAGGGTAGCATAGGAATCTTTTGCTCGCGACAGTTACTCACGAAGTACTCTAAGATGTGTCGGCGTATGATCTCGCCGCTGATACCATCGTAGGTGACCTTACCTACGTCAATACGGCGGGGTTGCATCAGGTTGCTGCCTTCCGCACCTTCATTGTTCAGCGCATGAAAACCCAGACCCAGCCGATAAGCGAATGAAATGCTCCAGAGATTCATTCTGTGCCTCCTTCTGTAATTTCTTCTTCAGTAATCTCCTGGTATTCCTCTGTTTCAGGGATAGTTTCGCCCTCAGTTTTGTAAGTGCTCTCCTGAACGAGGTACATCCGGAACAAGTCGCGAAAGGTCTCAAAGCTGGTGCCGACCATGTCCACAGATGTTAGAAGAGCTTTTGGATCAAAATCCTCGTTGCGGTGTATAGTGCCGATTTGTCCGTGTTCACGGTGGCCTTGTTCAATGAGTATCATCGCTCGTCCAATAAACGCTTTAGGCCCAGGGGCTGAGCGGAGCGTGACTACCTCATCGTACCAGTTCTTCTGTCTCCTTCCAGGATCTTCTTCTCCTTTCATCCGTGCATGGTAGATGCTTGAAGCAACCGCTCTGGCTAATTTCCTCACCGCCTCATAGTCACCTTGCCAATCGCCATAACTCATAGAGAAAACCTCCTTTACATCGTTTTGCCCTCGCTGATCAAATAACGTTTGTTGCCGAATATAGCTATCACCTCCTTTAGTCCCTCGTCGGAGACGTTCTTGCGATGTGATCATTGATGAGAGATGCTTGCCTAGTGGTTGCAGAAGCCAATAGGCCATCGCTAAGGCATCTGGTGTTAATTCCGTGCTTCGACCCTGCAGTGTCCAGGCTTTCTTAACCAGATTCTGGAATGTGTCATACGTGTGGCTGATTAAAGCAGGTGATTTCATCTTGCCAATTGCGGTAGAGTCAATCGCGATCAGCCCGGAATAATTGAACCCTTTTCGCGAATCGAAATTGGTGTTGTAAACAACACCCGTCAAGCGATCTTGATAACCTTCAGTAAAGAGAGAGGTCTTGAGCGCAAGAAGCATTAGCGCTTGTGCACATACCACGTTAGGTGTTCCCAGCCGAGCGTGCAGGGGGCTGACAACCTTAGAAAGATCAATCTTGCCTTCAAACACCGGGAGAAACATGATATTTGCTATGTTCTCTGTGCGTTTCTTGCCGGCAAAGGCCAACAAGCCTTCAGGAAGGGGAATTGCTGCTAAACAACGTGAGTTGCTGGTTTCGCTACTTCGCAGTGTGTCATAAAAAGCAGCAGAGACCCCACGAATACCCGATTGGAGGATAGCGTCTAATCCAACGAGAGCCCTATTGGCTGGGGCAAAGTACTTGTCTGGAAAAACTGCGTCGTTTACAAGCGAGGAACGAAGCCGGCTACAGTAATCTTCGGCAAGAGGCTTCTTCTTCTTCCATACTTGCTTGAACGCTGAAATATCCTTGCCTCTCAACGAATTGTCGCGTGCACGACCCTGTATCTCCCAATCAGTACCTGCATCGTGAATCGAGACATCTTCCCTAAGGCCGATGTATAAGTCAATCGCACCATAGAGTTGCAGTGCATCATAAAATGGTAGACCTGTCTTGGGCACATGGAGGGTAATTGGTGTGCCGCCAAAGTCAGCAAGAGTCCCTGATGCTTTGGCCCAATCGAAGGCACTCATGGTGCGTACCTCCACTGTTCTATTTCTTCCCCCTTCGCATCTTCCCGATCAGCGAGAAGAATTGCTCGCCCTACCAGAGCGTAGACAGGGAACAGATCATCATTAGGCAACATCAGCGGAACTTGGTCGGCCGTTGGTCTTGTTTTGGCTGCAATGATAACCTCATCAACATGATCTAATACGGTTTTAGGAGCGTTCATTTGCGCAAGCACATTCTTCAGAAAGGCGACTGTCTCCAGATGCGGATGGAAAGCATAGTTCTTTACACCTGAAGGATTTAGAAAGCTGGAATGGTGCCGAGCAGCAGCCAGGGCGATAGCGCGAATCAAATACTCGGCCGAGCCCAGTGAACCAATAAGTAGTTCGCAGGCTCTGATTGTCGCGGCATAGCTAGGTGGCGTATGGGGAATGCCTATGTGCTCACCTGTATTCAATGTTCGGCCAATTAACTGAGCAAAGTGTTGTGGGTCAAGGTCTCGTGCCCGCGCTTGCCAACGTTGATCAGCTTTGCCCAGATCGTGAAAGGCAGCGGCAACCCTTGCGAGCTCAGCAATTAAATCGGCAAGCTGATTTGCATCCTTTTGAGGTTCGAGGGCCTCGAGAATCTTGACCAAGGGGTTACGATAGGCTCCTGACTCAGCAAACCGGCGGTAGGCGGCATCCATTACGTTAGTGGTATGCTCTAACAACCCTTGCCGTCGCCCGAGGGCATACTGCTGGACTCGTTTTTTCCGTCTGTCAAGCCAATCACTGGTAAGAACTGCACCAGGCACATTTGATCCGTCGTCGAAGCACAGCCCCTTGTTAGGGTGCAAATAAGCGGCCGAAGACGGGACAATTAGGACATCTCCTGGTCGCACATAACTGGCAGGGCGCAGGATCAATTCATCGTTTTCAAAGCTAATTATTACTGCACCATTCTTGGCTTTCCGGATCAGGCTCCAGGCTCGACCGAGCGAGACGGATGAAGTCTCGGGGTACTGGCCTAGCGAGAGCATCACCTGCAAATCGCGCTGGGCGAGATCATCTAAACGAACCTGCTCCCCCTCTTCGACGGCAACTTCAACTGAGAGAATCTCACGAAACTCGTTGGCAATCTCGCCTGGCTTGCGTTTTTGGGCCGCACGGTCAAAAAGATTTAGTGCAAATGCTGTTTTATTAAGCGAATGCTCTATTTGTTCTTTCTGCTTCTTAGGCACATCTTCAGGTTCAGGCAACTTTCCTTGTTTAAGGCCGATGCCCCAAACTTTGTTGATCCAATCGCGTTCTGCGGTCCAGGAAAGTTGGCCTTCGGGGATCGTTTTGAGCCCAGCCCCTACGACTGCTTCACGGTAGGGAGGAGCCCATTCTTTCAGTTGAGCACTAGGCACTTTCACAACGAAGAAGTCTCCGTTTGTCTTACCTTTGCGAAACCAGCGCGCACAGCGTCCGGAACGTTGAACTAGCGTGTCTACGGGCGCGGGATCAGAGATAACTAAAGGTGCCGAAATGTCCAAACCCGCTTCAGCAACTTGATTGGTCAGCAATACCCAGTCTCCTTCGGGGCTATTCTTGCCAAACCGGTCATGAACTTGCTCCTCCGCCTTACTTCGCCAAGATCTGGGCATACGATTATGCAGGGCAGTGATCTTGCTAGGTTGTAGACCTTCGTCGATTAGACGGTCATAGGTTTGTTGAAGCCGATCGACCGTGTTAGCAAAATAAATCCGCTTGCCCTGGGCGCCTACCAGTTTTTCGTCGAGTGGCGAAAAGTCGAGTTGCTTGTTTTCACCCTTGTCCCTGGGTTTGAGTTCGAGCACAGAAACCGCAAGCTGTCGGTTGCCTTTGCGCAGCTTAAGTCCCTCATCATCAGCCAGATCATCTTCCCCAACGATTACTAGCTCCAAACCCAATCGCTCGGAGATTACTTTGGCAACGGCGTCGGGCAATGTAGCGGTGATCACTACGGTCTGGAGGTTAAGTTTCCTTCGGAAGTCAATGATTGCCAACAAGATAGTCAGTGCTTGGTCCGAGATGCCCCAAGCCAAGTGGACTTCGTCCAAAATCAGACAGGACATCAGCAATGCTCCGGACACAGCATGACCTGCGCTAAGCGGTAAACTGAGCGGAAGGCCTGGAACACCACAGACGACCTGATCATATGTGGTGATGACCACTTCTTCACTGAACAGCTCACTTTCCTGAGTGTCCCCATGATGGATCACGGGCGCGAGACTAGTATTATCTCGCTTGAATTCTCTGATGGCATCACGGATGCCGCATCCCAGAGCGCGCAACGGCACAGCGTAGATCGTCTTTTGGTACTGCTGTTGTAAATTGCCGGTAACGGCAAAGGTTTTCCCTAACCCCGTGGGAGCAATAAGTAGAACGCTCCTACCGTTGCCAATCAGCTTTTGAACAGCAGATTGAAAACTACTTGGTTCCATCTGATTCCCCCCACGCCATTCCTTAGACCTCACTTCCCCTCATCTACCCGCGCTTCCCGATCACCCACCCGCACTCTGTCCCCCCAGCCCCCAGCATCGCGCGGTGTGATGAGAAGCATTCTCCATTACATTATACCAAGTCTCCCTGTCAACTGTTACTATTCACTGTATCACGACAGTTCATGGCCTTCAAGTTGCGGTGGCGCAGTCCAACAGTCGCAGGGCTGGTTTGCTTCTCTAAATGATTGCTATCCCCCTTCCACATCAGCCACCCACTCGCTGCCTCCCCCGCATGCCGGATATAGTCCTCCTCGCCGGCCAACACCTATCTATTATAGCGAATCTCCAGTGCCAGGACACTTGCCTCATGGGCCAGGCGCAGGAAGTGATAGACCGTAGTCGCGATAGTCCCTAGCCTCGACGGTGAAGCTCTGGGTCGGGAACGACCCGGAGTACCCTCGATAAGGCTTCCGTAACAGGCGGACAGACCTAAAGGTCTATTCCTACGACTTGACCCCCTTCCCCATCCCGAATCCCTGCCCGTCCCTCGCTATCAATTTACAGGATCGAGGGGCAGGAATCAATCGTCCTCTCTCCTGACCCCTGACAACCAATCCCCGTCAACTGCCACCACCTCTCACGTTAAGCCCCCCTTAACCTTATTCAGCGGCAGGGATTTGAAGTAGGTTTGATAGGCGCTTATTGGTGCAATATCGACAAAATGTTGTCGGCATGATTAAATCTGACCATGCTTGCAAGTCTTTCTCGCTTGCTCCGGCTCTCGCTTGCCGCTCAGATGGCAAAGTGCGAAGATGCCCGCATCGACATTCCGAACCCCAGACTGTTCCACCCTTTAGAATTTGTCTCATGGCCCACCGCGATTAGCTTCGCGCCCATCATCATTAGACGTTGAGCAGCTTGAAATACTCCTCCCGACTGATCCCTGCCGTTCGCAGATTGTTCTTGATCACAAAGACCGGGACATTCTTGCGAACAGGAATAACAATCGGTCTGGGCACCCCTGGTTTCGTGTAGATTAAATGATCGCTTTCCTGTCGTATGAATCTGAACCCGGCTTTCTCAAACAGCTTGCCCAATCTCTGTGAAGAGATCGGCGTGAGCTTTGGCACTTCACTCCCCTACCGGGACGGAAATTAACTCGGTCGCCAGGAGCCGAGGGGCTTGCCAGCCCTTGCGCGTCCTCTTAAATCCTGCTTCCTTCAAGATGGAGTCCAGAGTTCCCATCCTCTCCGTTTCTGCCAGAAACAGCCGCACCGCTACCCTCAGATTGGTTCGCGCTTCCTCTACTGTATCCCCGCAACTCGATACATCTAGTTCGGGGCAGTAGGAGACAAAAAC
>QLUI01000008.1 GCA_018725345.1 Bacillota bacterium
GCTTAAACGAGTTCACTGGCACATAAACAAGAAATGGCTCCAAGACCAAAGGAATTAAATTCTTTTTTCCCACCAACGGCGCGTATCTACGACGCGCCTCCTGCACATTTACTGCGAAAACACGCGCCATGCGGCAAATAAATGATTGGAGACTTACAGCATGACTGACCACTTTACCGTCACGATAATATATTTCCAACCCTTGACCCAATCCGTCGATATAGCTGGGCACAAAGGCTGCAATCTGCAAAACTTCTTGTAGCTGCAAAAAAACACCTCCTTAGCTGCTATGTAAGGAGGTTCTTTCTATTATACGCGCTCCGGCACTCGTTTGTGCCACAAAGTTAATCATACTCGCTCTTCAAATATTCCAGCATATTTCTATGTCCTTTTTCATCAATCTGCAGCACTGCGTTGATTTTCTTATACTTATCAGAAATACTTGTCACAGACACACTATATTCCTCAGCCAACTCCCTCTGGGTAAGGTCAAGAAAATGGTAGCGCGCCAAGCTGTATTCCAGAGCCGCCGCCCATGTTGCAGTTTTTACAATACGAGGAGTTTGCGGATAAACAGTATTGATAAAATCAGACCAGATAGCTTGCACATCAACAAAAAAACCCTCAGCGTAGCAATCACTTTTACGCATATTTTTCATTGCACAATCTATCACTTGCTGCCATTCTTTGCGCCAAGCAGGTTTTTCAATTGGGTAGTTCTCTAAATCCAGCTCTTGCCGAGCGCCGTTAATAAAAATCTGCACTTTATTACTGTCTTCCATGCCCTTTAACTCAAGCAAAGCCAACTGACGGAAACGTTCCTTGATCCAAGGGTTCTTAACAAACTCCCGCAATGTCTTCTGGGCTCCCTGCCCATTCATTGTTCCATAAAAACGGATAATATCCTCTTTGAATTGGTCTGAACCATGGTAAAGACGATTATTGAGCGCTTTACGAAAACCTTGGCTGCTATTGTATAATCTGCTTAAGTCCTCAATCTTTCCTGCTTGTAAAACTTTCTCCAACGCCATATCACGCTCGGAATAGGCCGGCAGCCCGATAAAGGTAAAATCCTCATCAATGCTGGTCAACAGCTCCATAGCCTCCGCGGACATCTCCCCTTCAGGCTCCTCCTGCAAATAGCGCATTAAATATTCCCTTGATTTATCCAAATCTTCCAGCAACCCATAGTTAATGGCCAGCAGAAAATAACAGTCCGCCATCATGCCATCAAGCTCGCTGACAATATGCAGAAAAATTTTGTTTGCCTCTTTAAGGCGGCCGAGCTTACTTAGAACGCAGGCAAGATTGTAATGAGTAAATGGATTCTTTGGCTCAACGCTCACCGCTTTTCGGAAAAAACGTAAAGCTTTGTCAGAACAATTTTTCTGGTAATAGAACATGCCTTTTTTTAGATAAAACCCGGCATCCTGCTCAAAAGGCACCACATTGGCGGCCTTTCTCCCGTTTGCCACAGCTTTGCCCTTAGCCTCTTTCATGTTCTTCACCACCCTGTTATGATTATTTTGGTTTTTCTTTTGGATTAAGGCCCCACCTCTAAGCGAAGCGTAGGTGGGAATTTTTAATCAGGTGGAGTAGACTCTCCACCTGATTCCCCGAGTTTCAGCAAAGCTTAAACGAGTTCACTTCATACTTCCCATCAGACGTGCAGCTCAAGCAAACGGCAAAATTATCGGCAGCCGCGCACTGCCAGAGGCTCCTAGCAACTGTACCTAATTACTCTATTCAGCATCTCCGGCAAATTCCCTTTTTTGAGATAGTTTTTCTTTCTTCGATCTTTCAGTTTTTTCTTTCTGCCAAGCTAATGGAGCCACTATCATTCCTTTTGCAACTTTGTCCAATTTAATTATGCAATAAATAATTGCGATGAGCTACATAGGCAGCAGCAGCCGCCCAGACGTACTGTTTGCGGACTGTCGCAAATATGCTGTTCGGTTTAAATTAGTGAAGGGCCTGAACTCATCAGGCCCTTCACAGAATGCTTAGTCAAATTTGGGACGCGGCAAAAGACCGGCTCTCTCAGTTATTTCAGGGACGATTTCTTCCCAGGCCACAGCCATAATGTGTACCCCGGCCACCCCTTCGACAGTTTTGAGATGGTTAATCATCTCAACGCAGAGCTTGATCCCTTCCTCTTTCTTGTCTTCGGCAGCCTTGATCCGGTCAATGATTGCATCGGGGACAATCATGCCTGAAACATTGTTTTTCATGTAACGTACAGCGCCCATAGACTTGATGGGAATGATGCCTGCCAAAATCGGTATTTTTTTGTGAATGCCTAACTCTCGTACTTTCTCCATCCAAAGTTCAAAGCGGTCCATATCAAAAATGGCCTGCGTCTGAATAAAGTCGGCGCCTGCTTCCACTTTTTTTGCCAAGCGGTAAGCTCGGTATTCAAACGGATCAGCAAAGGGGTTTTCCACCGCACCGATAAAGAGATCAATTGGAGCCTCCAGTTTTTTACCGCCAATAAAAACCTGCTCATCACGCATTCTACGTAACGACTGAATCAAGTTCGTCGAATCTAAATCATTAACATTTTTGGCACTAGGTTCGTCACCACATTTAGCATGATCTCCTTGCATACAAAGGAAATTCTTCATTCCAAGCGCCACAGCGCCTAAGACGTCGGACTGGATAGCGATGCGGTTACGGTCGCGGCAGGTAATCTGGACCACCGGATCCAGCCCCTCTTCAATCAGGATTCTGCCGCAGGCGATGCTGGATGTGCGGACGATTGCCGTCTGATTATCTGTTAAGTTAACGGCGTCAACACAGCCTTTAAGCAGATGGGCATGATGCTCAATCTTCTTCCGTTCCGCGCTCTTAGGAGGACCAAGTTCTCCGGTAACAGCAAACGCTCCGCTGGCAACTACTTTTTGCAAATTGCTCATACTCATTACAGCTTCACATCCTCCCTGACCATTTTTCTCGGTCCACCGGAATGGGACGTTGCCCAATCTTTAGGAGGCTTAACTTCCGAAAGAACAGACAATTTATCAAACTTAATCATCCGTTCCACAATCAGATGCCAGCCGCATTCCGTTTCTTTACTAACCTCACACAAGCCATCTTGCGAGCCACCGCAGGGGCCGTTAAGCATACTCTTAGAACAACGGGCTATGGGGCAAATCCCCACAGTTTCCTCAAGAACACAGTTGCCGCAGCCCAGACAGTTTTCTACCCAAATTCCCTGCTGAAGGGGCAGGCCCATAAAAGTAGTGTTCACGCCGGGGAGAGTCTGCACTTTGGCATAATGGATGTTCATAGTTTGAATCCCAACACCGCAGGCCAAAGATACTACCACATCTGCTTCTTCCACCAGTTTGCGAGCCGATTCTAGGTATTCAAATTCACACTGGCGCTCCACTGTCAAGGTTTTCACAACGAGCTCTTGACCGGTTTTTTTGCGTGCGATTGCTATGGCGGCAGCCGTTTCCTTAGCTTCTTTGTCGCCGCCAGCCATACAGACAGTGACACATTCGCCGCAGCCGAGTACCAGTACCTTCGCAAATGGTGCTACTGCTTTGATGATTTCAGTCAAAGGTTTACGCTCAGCCACAATCATTGTTCTTCACCCCCCCCACCATTTAGCAAAGACTCGACCTTAGTCAGAAACCTTTCAGCAACCGGAGCAAAGTCTCTAACCTCGGCGGGTGTAAGGCTTAGATATTCAATCCGTTCTTTTTCAAGCCCCAACTCAACCAAGATTTCCTGAGCACGGCCAGCCCGCTTACCGGCCCATTTGGCCGCATCAAGATAGGTGCATTCTTCCTCCTGTTCACAGCCAGCCAGAAAAACGCCTTCTGCGCCAAATTCGAAAGCCTCCAGAATATTTTGCACCTCCACTTTCGCCACACAGGGAACACGAACAATGGCCAAGTTTTGCGGTTTGCCATTATTGATGTACTTTTGGAAATGACGCTCCGCAAAGGCGCCATAGCTGCAGCAGAAAACGACTGTGGCAGGATTGCCGTTGCCTTTAGCCTGTTCTATGGCATCGCCCAGCTGCTCTAATGAGTGTTGGACATAATCGTTTCGGAAGCGAATCGCCCGGGCTGGGCAAATCCCAACACACAGGCCGCAAGCCTGACATTCTTCATTGCGAATAGTGAAAATTCCGTCTTCATTAATCTGAGGCACACCATAAGGACAGATGCGCAAACAGGTAAGACAGAGGGCACAAACTTGATCTATACATTCCGCCCCCGCAGCGCAATCCATACAGCGGCGGCTTTCACAAAGCGCTCGCTGCTCATCATAACCAATCTCCACATGCTGGTTATGCTGTGCACGGGTGTGCTCGTCAAGGAACGGCACAGCAAGCCGCGAGCTACGCTTCACCTTCTCCGCCGTGGTGGGAGAAAGCATACCAAGCACATCATAACGATCAGCCAGATTAGCGTCAAAAGGCAGTTTGTCAAAAAAGCTTTGTACAGCAAGAGCCACTTTTTGACCGCTGGACATTGCTTTCACCGCAGAACCAGGGCCGAAAACCAGTTCGCCGCAGGCAAACACGCCAGGCCTTGTAGTCTGCATCGTGCGCATATCGTATTTTAAGATGCCGTGCTCAGTTAACTCAATCCCGGACTCTGTCAGGTAAGACAAGTTATCGTTGCCTTGTCCAATGGCGAAAATTACAGTGTTAACCGGGATAATGTTTAAATTATTGCCAAATTGAGGATTAAAACGTTTCTGTTCATCAAAGACGGAGAGAACCTCCTGCACTTCCATACCAATAATGTTGCCGGCCTCGTCAGTAACAATCCGTTTCGGGCCCCAGGCAGGAAACATCTCCACGCCCTCTTCCAGAGCTTCAGCTATTTCCCACGCAAAGGCAGGCATGTTGTCGGCGCACTCCAAGCAAGCCAGCTTAACGCTTTCAGCGCCGCAGCGGATAGCCTGACGAGCCACGTCCATCGCCACGTTACCACCACCGATGACAAGAATGTTTCGTCCCGGCTCAAAGCTAAAGTTGTCGTGTTTAGCGCTATTTAAAAATGGCAATGCCAGAAGCACATCTTTGGCGTCGGAGCCGGGAATAAGGATGTTCCGACTGGTGGGCAGGCCCAATGCCAACACAACAGCTTGGTACTCTGCTGCTAGAGCGTCGATGGAAATATTCTTGCCTAGTTCCACCCCAGTCTTAATCTCCACGCCTAAATCAGCCACACGAGAAATGTCTTTGCGCATGGAATCCATGGGCAACCGATAGTGGGGAATAAAGTCGGTGATAGCACCGCCCGCTTCGGCGGAGCGCTCAAAAATAGTTACCGCCACACCTGCTTCCGCCAATGTACGTGCTACGGCTAAGCCGGCGGGACCGCCGCCTACTACGGCAACCTTTTCAGGACGTGTCACTGCCGCTTTTTTAACTTCCGGCCAGTTTCCGTTTTCCAACGCAAAGCGCTTTAATGCGCGAATGGAAACCGCCTCATCCACATCTTTGCGCCTGCACTCCGTTTCACACGGATGCGCACAAATCATGCCGCAGACGGACGCCAACGGATTTGGCGCCGTAATGGCCGCCACCGCCTTATCGTAGTCGCCGACAGCAATCTGTCGAACGTACTCCTGAACGTCCGTATGGACCGGGCAGCCGCCCTGACAGGGCGGATACTGGGTCACAGCGGAAGACTCATTGTAAACAATTTTACTCAACAGATCTTCCTCCCTCACGGTAATATTGTTTTGTTTCTATTTCTGTTGCTTCCGGTAAATCTCAACATAGCTGTCACAGTAGATATCTAAGTTCATAATAATTCTGGCGGTGGCAATAGCTTCTATCAATTCATGGTCACAGGCGTCTGCCACCGCGGCATCTAGGCCGCTCGCCACCCCCATGGCGGCGAAAATGCGGTTAATTAGTTCTCGGTTCTTCGTTCCCTGCGAGATGTTGGAAAGTCCCACTACAGTGCGGGGAGCCGGGTTGGCAAGCAGTTTGACCTGACGCAATGTCTGCATCACTTCGGGGCCATGGTTCTGACCTACATTACAGGGCAATACCAGCGGGTCAAGATACAAATCCTCCATGGGAATCCCATAGGAGTCGGCGGCAGCCACCAGTTCCATGGCCAACGCCACGCGGGTATCGGCATCTTTGGGAATGCCCTGCTCGTTCATGGCCAGACCGATTACGGCAGCGTTATACTTAAGAGCCATGGTGAAAACGCGCTCCATTTTAGGCCACTCGGCGGGGACAGAATTAATCATGGCAGGATACTTACAGATTTCCAAGCCAGCTTCGATCGCGTCGTAGTTCGTCGAGTCCAGAGACAAGGGCAGCTTGCTGACTTCTTGGGTTTTTTCCACTAGCCAGCGCATTGTCTTTACCTGGTCTTTGGCGGCGGGACCCGTATTGATATCAAGATAACGGGCACCGCCCGCTTCCTGTTTTTTAGCCCACTCTTGGATGGGCCGTGGATCTTCGTTCCGAATGGCTTGGGCGATATCCTTGAACATACCGTTAATTCTCTCGCCGATTATAAACATTACTAACCTCCTTTCTGCCTTTTTTCAAATGGAGCTCCCGAAAGAATTAATTTTCCAACTCGGTTTTTTGCATCAATTCTGCAATGCTTTCCTTTACTAATGCGGCAGCTTTCGGGTGGCGCATAACAAGAATATTCATTCCGCCCTGCAGGAGCGCTACCGCTGTAGTGACTTCCCACAGAATACCGCGGGGCTCCTGCAGACCCCAGCCGGGAAAATCTTCAATGGAGGAGTTAGCTTCTTTAGTTCGCCACACTTCATAACCTACGTTGCCAATCATCGGCATGGCCAGCATATTGTCACCCTGCAGCGCTCCGTTGCGGGCGCGCTCCATGATTGAGTAGCCGTATTCCAGACCATACCCAACTGCAGCAATGGTGGGGTCGATAATTATTCGGTTAGCGGGCAAATTCATTTCAGTAATCAGGATATTGAGTTGCTTGCAGATATTGATGTCAATAGGGGATTGGGCAATAATATTGTGCTTATGAACCATGCAGGCAGCAGTGAGGGACTTATAGTTTTCCTGTTCCGCAACCCCAATCAGTAAGTTTTCACCGGCCGCCGCCTCGGCGGCGACCGGTAACACTTTATTATCCTTCTCCGCCTTGCCGCAACCAAGGATAACCAACGGACAATCTACAGTAGCCAGCACGTTTAGAACCACCTTGGCACAATCCTCAGGTGAGGCATCTTTGCCGTCGGGGTCAGCCCCTTCCAGGTGGAGCACTATGAGGTCGGCGGCATATTCCTCCACACATTTTTTAGCCCAAGCAGCAGGGTCTGCAAAAACATCACCGTAATATGCGGAAAAACAAGCATGCCAATCACTGGGCGCGACATCCCTTACCTCCAAGGCTACCACCGGCCGATTGGGAATTTCACCTTCAAAGTGCAGAAATGGCAAGGTACTCTCACCGCCCACGGTAATGGTGTACCCGCGGGTGCCGCCCTGTTCTTTTGTGGCTCCCAAGATGGCTTCGCCAACCTTACTTCTGTATTTTTCTTTTACTGCTCTGAAGGCCATCTGGCAACCTACTTTCTTTTCGCGTTATTTCTGTTTGCTTAACGACAGGTGCCATCACCGCCGCAAGTGCTTTTAAGCTCTACCCCGACCAGTGAGGCGGTCCGCAACAGTGACGTGCCTGGAGTTTTACGTGAGCCACTAGGTTATCAGGAAAGAAAAAGACGGTTACTTTATCCACTGGCGACACCTTCTCTCCGATTTCTGGGAGACAAGCTCCTATCTGGCAAATTTTTCTTTTGCAAATTTGCTAATACCTGAAGCTTCACGCGGTCCGACCAAAACTTTCCAACCGCTTGCTTCTTCTGTGTTGCCTGAAAGCACTGCAACATAGCCAGGCAGGACAAGAGTCTTATGGTTAACTTTTGCCTCCAGCTCATTTCCCTTCAAAGCCTTGTTGATAGAGTCACCGGTTAATTTACCGGCAGCCCACGCGGTAAGGACGGAAACGCCGCCGGTATCAACCGGCAAAATATAAGCCGGTACTTTGCTCGCTACCACTTCACTTTCCACAATATAGTAGGTGAGAGAAAAGTTAGTGGTGATGTAAACCGGGGAATCGGGAGTAACATCTCCTATCGCCACCGCTTTTGCTTCCACCTGAATCGGTTTTTGCGGATCAGTAAAAAGGTTCTGTCGCCAAGAGAGTAGCGGCAACAGTTCCGCTTTTTTGCTGGCATGCAAAACTATCAGTCCGGCATACTTAGTAAGATAAACACCGGCCTGTGTTATTTCTGCCAGAGAATCCTCCTTGGTAGTAAACGCCATAGCAGGATAACCAAAGGGACGAAAACGCTTCCGCACGGCTAAACGTCGAATCTGAGTCAGGTCAGCCAATACTTGGGCTGTTTCCCTGTTGCCGCTGTCCAAAACCAATTCCCTATGACCAAGCTTAGTAATTTTTTCCACCAACTCGGAGAGATCCGCCAACCCGTTGCCTCTGACAGCCAGCGGACAAGCCAGCTTTTGTGCAAGGGAGGTCATCTCCTCGTAGTTCTCATTCGTAGCTGCGTAAAGAAGAGGTTTTTTATCGGCAACGGCAGTAGCTGCCGCTTCCATCACGTCCGCGCTCGGGCAGATCAACAAGAAAGGTTTGCTTGTACCGACAGCCACAGTTTGGGCGGCAGCCTTAAACTTGGCGGCATCGCCGGAAACACACTGCAAAGCTACCATATCAGTAACGTAGTGCATCCCCACACGATCAAACTCCAGCCTATTAAAAGAGGCCAAACATTCAGCCACATTTTCCGTATCTTTAATAAGCACTGCTATGGCGGCAGGATGGTAGAATCGCTTGTCGTGGCGAAACAGCTCAGTTTCTTCACCCATTTCCACAGCATATTCACCGGTGCCCACTTTAACCAGCTTTATCGGCGGTGCGGCAGCCGCCTCCAACACTTCTTTCGCTTCCTCGGAAACGTGAGGACACTTGTCTAGGGAAGTTTTCCCCGCAGACAAAGCCATCGCAAAGGCCAAGCAGGTGGGGAAGCCACAGTCCCCCGTGTTAGTTTTAGGTAGCTGTTTAAAAATCTCAAGACCGGTTAACCCCATGGTTTGAACTCCTTTCGCGAAAGAACCGAAAACCTGACCAAAAAACAGTAGCCTCAGATAATTTTCTCTGCAAAAAAGAGACGAGCGAACTAAACCACGCCCCGGCCTCCCTCTTACAGCAACGGATCCATGGTCAAAGCCAGATGCCCCTTTTCTTCTAGAAACGGTAAAATTTCTTCCCCCGTAGTACCCACGGTCTCATCGGCTATCTTATCAACAAAATCAGCGCCTAAGCCTTCTTCTTCAGCGCGCTGGCGCAGGTCATCCCCCAAAAAGTCTTTTAACTCTTTAGGCATCCAAACAATGCGGGCAAGACCGCAGAGGCGTTTATTACGTTCTGCGTAGCGGGCACGGGCAATTTTAATGTTCTCGACTACCTGTTCCCTATCGGTAATCAAAGTAACCTCCACGCGGTCAACGATGGCGGGGAACTCATCCTTAAATTTGGCAATCAAAATTTCAACATAATGCTTCAGCCGGAAACCTTTAGCAATTGCATCCTTAGAAACGCGCAACCAGCAGATTCGGTCCATACTTGCGGATTGCCCTGCTCAAGAGAATTTCAGCATAGCCGGTAGCAATAATCGCGCCGTTATAAGCACGCTGAAGCAGTTTCTTCGGGGCTTTCGACTGGTCAGTTATCGCTCCCACATAAATTTCATCAAAGGCTGTCATTGACATGCTCTTTCCTCCCAGATAAGCAATCCTTTATAACTGCTCGGTGAAGCTGTCGCAGAAACACTTCGCTCACTTGAGTCATGGATAACTTTCCCTCACCCTAAAACTCCCCAAACCGAGATAGGCTACTTAACTTCTTTAGCGGTTAAGCTGAACCTAAGCCCCCAAAATTTTATCTACAAACTCATCTATACCGGGCATCACGCCGGAGCCTGCCAGCAAGCCGCTTTCTTCTTCAACGGCATTTTCTAACACACCTTCATCAAAAGGAATCATCCCTAAAAGCTCCTGGTCTGTAAACTGTGAACGGACAAACTCTTTTTCCTTATCATTTCTGACTTTATTGACTAAGACTTTGATGTTACGAATCTTCAACTCACTCGCCAGTTTCTGAACAACCTTGGCTGTGGCCACAGATACACGAGTCGGTTCGGTCACGATAATAATCAGATCGACTCCCCGTGCCGTCCCCCTGGTAAGATGCTCAATCCCTGCGCTCATATCTAAAACTACCATGTCACTTTTGTCTAACAGCAGGCTAGCTAGGACTGCGTACAGAAAGGAATTTTCTTTGCAATAGCAGGCCGTGCCGCCCTGTTTAATGGCACCCATGCGCAAAAACCTGATTTTATCCTGTTTAATGCTAAAGTCATCAATCAAGTCATCCACTTTGGGATTAAGCGTAAAAAAGGCGCCGCCACCACCTGTCCGCTCGTCGATCAATGCTTTCATTTCAATAATCGGACGTAGCGCTGCCAACTCATCAGCCGGCAGCCCCAAAGTAGCACCTAAGCTCACATCAGGATCAGCGTCTACTGCATAAACATTGAAACCACGCTTGGCAAAAACATGAATCAAATTAGCGGAAAAAGTGGTTTTACCTACACCGCCTTTGCCGGAAACGGCTATTTTCATAGAAAGCTACCTACCTGACAGAAAGACATCAAAATTGTTGTGTTTTTATAAATTGGAACACTTACCCTGTATTCGACGAAATCAATAAAAATCCTTTTTTTCAGAAAAATTAGTTTAAATCAGTTATCTATTTGATACTAGGATTTTCGCGCGTTTTTTGTGATATTTTTCTTAATTTAGCGCTGCTTAGAAGTACGTTTTACTCTTGTTTTACGACTGCCTCTTCCCGCTTAGAAAAAATCAACCGTCCGTCTGCCGCATCCACCAAAATAAGATCCTTATCGGTAAACTCACCACGCAATATTCTCTCCGAAACTTCGTCCTCAATCCGCTTTTGCAGCACTCTGCGCAGCGGCCTTGCGCCAAAGGTGGGGTCATATCCTTCTTTTGCCAGCAATGCCTTAGCAGTTTCACTAACTTTTAGCCCCATCTTATACTCGCTCAGGCGGCTGCCTAGCTCAAGCAGCATTAAATCCACAATTTTTGTCAAATGCTCTTCTGCCAACGGATGGAAGACGATTACTTCATCAATCCGGTTTAGAAATTCTGGACGGAAGGTTCGCTTCAATTCATCCATCACCTTGCTCTTCATATCCTCGTAAGTCTTTTCCCTATCTCCAGTCCTAAACCCCATGGTAGCCTGTTTTTTCAATTCGGTAGCCCCCACGTTGGACGTCATGATTATTACGGCGTTGCGGAAATCCACGGTGCGCCCCTTGCCATCGGTAAGACGTCCTTCTTCCAATACCTGTAGCAACACATTAAACACATCCGGGTGCGCTTTTTCAATTTCATCAAAGAGAATAACAGAATAGGGCTTACGCCGCACTTTTTCCGTCAGTTGCCCTCCCTCATCATAACCTACATAACCTGGAGGCGACCCCACTAGACGAGCTGTAGTATGCTTTTCCATATACTCAGACATATCCAAGCTAGTCATAGCATCTTCATCGCCAAAGAGACTCTCCGCTAAAGCCCGAGCTAATTCAGTTTTTCCCACACCGGTGGGACCAAGGAAGATAAAAGAGCCGATCGGTCGCTTAGGGCTTTTAAGGCCGGCGCGGGCTCGGCGAATAGCTCGCGACACAGCTTTCACTGCTTCATCCTGACCAATCACCCGCTGGTGAAGAATAGACTCCATGTTTAAAAGTCGTTGCGTTTCTTCTTCTTCCAGCCGTTTTACAGGAATCCCAGTCCATGCCGCCACAATCTGGGCGATATCTTCTGTGAGCACAGAACGGGTATCGGTTGATTTGCGCTGTTCCCATGATCTCTTCAAACTCTGCAATTCTTCCTTCATCAGATGCTCTTTATCCCGCAACTTGGCTGCCAACTCAAACTCCTGGCCGCGGACAGCCGCTTCCTTTTCGTTGCGCAACGTTTCTACCTTAGACTCCAACTCCTTTAAGTCGGGCGGAGCAGTGTAGGCCTTCATCCTAACCCGGGATGCCGCCTCATCAATTAAATCAATAGCTTTATCCGGCAAAAAACGGTCGCTAATATAACGATCCGCCAAGGCAACCGCCGCATTTAACGCCTCATCCGTAATCTTTACCCGATGGTGAGCTTCGTAGCGGTCACGAAGTCCTTTGAGAATTTCAAGCGACTGCTCTTTTGTGGGCTCACCCACTGTTATGGGTTGGAAGCGGCGCTCTAATGCCGGGTCACGTTCGATATGCTTTCTATATTCATCCAAAGTGGTGGCACCGATAGCCTGCATTTCGCCGCGGGCCAGCGCCGGCTTTAAGATGTTGGCAGCATCGATAGCGCCTTCAGCTGCACCAGCGCCTATTAGGGTATGAAGTTCATCAATAAAGACGATCACATTGCCGGCCGAACGCAATTCTTCGATCAGCTTGCGCAACCGCTCCTCAAATTCGCCTCGGTATTTTGTGCCGGCCACCACCGCAGCCAGTTCCAGCGTAACCACCCGTTTATCCTTGAGTGTTTCCGGAACACGCATCTCAATAATCCGTTGCGCCAGCCCTTCAGCAATAGCAGTTTTCCCCACGCCGGGTTCCCCAATCAAACAAGGATTGTTCTTTGTCCGACGTGATAAAACCTGAATCACCCGTTCAATTTCAGTCTCCCGTCCAATGACAGGATCCAGTTTGCCCTCTTTAGCCAATTTGGTTAAATCCCGACCAAACTGGTCAATAATGGGCGTGGCAGAAGTGCGATTAGCGGACTCTTCTTCGATAAGTGTATCATCACTACTGCCCAGCAAGGCAAGAACCGACTTGCGGCCCCGGTTCAGATCCACCCCCATATTTGTCAGCACCTGTGCCGCAATTCCCTCCCCTTCCCGAATCAGACCCAGTAGCAAGTGCTCCGTACCCACATAATTGTGACCCAGGTTTTGTCCTTCTTCAATAGCCAATTCTATTACTTTTTTGGCGCGCGGAGTATAGTTTACTCCTTGCGGACCGGAACGCTGATCACCTTTGCCAATCAGTTTCTCAATTTCGGAACGGACAATATCCAACTTCACACCAAGCGACAGCAGGACTTTTGCGGCAATTCCTTCCCCTTCTCTAACCAAACCCAGCAGAATATGCTCTGTGCCCACAAAACTATGATGAGACCGCTTAGCTTCGTCCTGAGCAAGCACTAAAACCTTTTGCGCTCTTTCGGTAAACCTGCCAAACATAAACATTTAATTTCCCCCTTCCGTTTATTCACTTCGCATCTTCCTGCGGCGTGAGCCATCTTCTAATTAAACGGGCTCGCTCCCGTTCGCGGTCGATACCTTCCAGTGCATGACCCGCTGCCAGTTGCAAGCAGGCAGGCCGCAAAAACACCATGAGCTCCTTTAAGATGGTGCCTGGCACTTCACTGATCAAACCTAAGTCAACGCCTAGGCGTACATCGGATAAAAGCTGCATCGCTTCCTGAGACGACATCAGCCATGAGTGCCTGAGAATTCCAAAGGCTCTGTTGACGCGGTCGCAAACCCGATCCCGTCTCTCATTTAGCAGAATCTGGCGAGCCTGCGCTTCCTGCTCCACAACTTGCCTTGTCACACCGGAGAGATTCTTGACAATTTCAGCTTCGTTTTGCCCCAGTGTAATCTGGTTGGAAATCTGGACAAGATTTCCCGTAACCTCTGACCCCTCACCATACATGCCGCGTACTGCCAACCCTACTTGGGCAATGGCAGAAAGCACCCTATTAATCTGCTTTGTCAGCACCAATGCCGGTAGGTGAACCATCACTGAAGCGCGTAATCCTGTTCCAGCATTAGTAGGACAGGTAGTAAGAAATCCCCATTGCCCGTCATAAGCATAATCCAGGCCGGCTTCCAGCAAATCATCGCAAAAGTTTGCTTCCTCCAGCGCCACCTCCAACTGGAGGCCGGGCAATAGACACTGAATCCGCAGGTGGTCTTCTTCATTCACCATAATACTGATAGCCTCGTCACCGCGCAATAAAACTGCAGAACTGTGCGGTTCCTTGATTAACAGCGGACTAATCAAGTGCTTCTCAACCAAAACCTGTCTTTGCAGTGGTTCAAGATGATCCATCCTTAAAAAATTTTGATCTCCCATTTGTTCCCGTAGTAAACAGCTTGCTGCTAGCACTTGCTCCGAAACTTTGCTCAATTGACTATCGGAAGCCAGAAAAGGAACAGGAAATTGCTGAATATTTCTGGCTAAACGAACGCGGCTACTCATCACAATTTCTCCGTCAGGCCCAGAACCGCTCATCCATTTACTGCTTTGCAAACCGACACCTTCAGCACTCTTCATGGCTATCACCCCCATTTTGGGCACGAACTTCCAGCTCTCGAATTTTATCACGCACTTGTGCCGCCTGTTCAAATTCCTCCCGCTCAACTAGATTTTGCAGGTGATCCCTCATTTCTTCAATACTCCTGCGCAACTTAATTGACCCCCCTGCCCTGGCAGGTACTTTCCCCACATGCTGTGTTGAGCCATGGATGCGCCGCATCAATGGTGCCAGTCTGTCGGCAAAAGTCAGATAGCAACTGCTGCAACCAAATCGTCCAATCTGACCAAACTGAGCATAAGTTAAGCCGCAGCTTACGCACTGGATCTTTACAACATTTCCCATCACTTGTGCAGCCGGCTGAATATCTAGATTCATCAAGCCTGTCAACAGATTATGAATAGAAAAGGGAGGATGCGAATCAAAGTGAAACTCTCCCTTTTCCCGGGCACACTGTTCACAGAGATGCTGCACAGTCTGCTCATGATCAATAATGTATGTTAAATGAACCTTTGCAGGTCTTTTCTTGCATTCATTGCATAACATTCTTACCGCCTCCTGTTAAGTTTCATGCAATAAAACTTCAATCATACGAGCCAGCATAACCCCACGCACTATTTCCAGCAAATCATCCCTCTTTTGCTGCTCTAGGCTAATAACAGCTTTCATTAAAAGGCCTTCACGTCGAGTCACTAGTCGCGCCTCTACCAGGCGTTGGATAAAATCAGTCGCTTTTTGCAGTGAAAGATTTTGACCTACTAAGCCTTGACGCATCTCCAGCAATTGAAGCACTTTGTCGCGGTTCAAATCCAACCTACGAATACGTAGGTATCCGCCTCCACCGCGCCGACTTTCCACCAGATAGCCGCGCTCAAGAGTGAAACGGGTTGAAAGGACATAATTTATCTGGGACGGAACGCAGGCAAAGTACTCTGCTAATTCTTTCCGTTGCAGACTAATAGTGGAGTTTGGGCTGGCATCCAGTAGCCGTCTAATATATAGTTCAATACTGTCAGCCAAATTACTCATCGCTAACCCCTCTTTGACCTTCGCTGACTATACCATCATTATATCTTTTTCCCAAAAAGCACTCAATATTCAGAACTGGTCCATACGGCGTCTAGCTTACTATTTTAAGCCAATAAAGCTATTTTGCTCATTTTAGCTTATTTTTTTACACCTTGCCTCAAGAAATACAAGCAGCAAACTAAAAATAAGCTGTAATTTAATATATGCGGCGCGGTGTAAAGAGCAAAAGCCGAACCGCAATGATCGGTACTGCCAAAAACCAATCCAAGTTGCGCAGGTTTTGCTGCTCAAACCACAAAAGGGCTTCTAGCAAAAACCGCTAGAAGCCCTTTAAAAAAGAGATTTTTAATTGGAGCCGACAATGGGACTCGAACCCGCAACCTGCTGATTACGATTCAGCTGCTCTACCAATTGAGCTACGTCGGCGCTCAAAGATATTATAGCCGAAAATTGTTGCCTTATCAAGTAGCTAAAAATTCAGCTACTCATTTCTAACTCGCAATTCCCCGCAATTTCTTGCTCCATAAGCTCTCCCAATATTTTCATGCCACGCGCAATTTTTTCCTCGCTTGCCTCGGAGAAGGCAA
>QLUI01000080.1 GCA_018725345.1 Bacillota bacterium
TCATTGTTAGCCATCAGCTTGTTAGCCATTGGCTGCCCGCCGCCAGCACCAGCACCAGAGCCAACTGCGGAGGAGACGCATATCGTAATCGATATGAGAGGAAGGGCAGTTGAACTACCTCGCGACATCAATAGAGCGGTCACTTTGCTTATCCCTCAGCCATCGATTGCCCATGCTCTTGGTATCAGTGGGGAAAGGATAGTTGGCATGCATCCCACATCGATGAGAGCAGTGAAGAGAGGACTTCTGTGGAAGATTGCCCCAGAGATGACATTGGCTGATACAGGATTTGTTGCTGAGGGTTGGACGGTAAGTATAGAAGAGCTGCTGAAGCTGAGGCCTGATGTTGTCTTTCAATGGTGCCATTGGATAGAAGAGGCAGAAAGGATCGAGGCAATGGGGATACCCGTGATCGTTATCAGTGGCGGATGGACACCTGGACCAGAGGGCACTCATAGAGATCTCGAGGAATGGGTGAGGATCACCGGCGAGGTATTCGGTAAGCGGGAACGCGCTGCGGAGATAATTGCCCGGCAGAGAGAGATTCTAGAAAGAATCGGCGAGAGAACCGCCAAGATTCTAGATGAGGATAGACCAAGGGTGTACTTCATGTTCACTGATTCATTGCGAACAGCCGGTGGAGATACACACATGCAGTTTTGGATAGAGGGGGCAGGTGGCATTAATGTTGCTACCGAGATTTCTGGATATACCTATGTGGGAATGGAGCAGATATTGGCTTGGAATCCTGAGGTTATCTTCATCAGTAACCGAACCGACATTATGCCGGAGGATATCCTGCAGAATAGGATCGAGGGTCAGGACTGGAGACATGTGGATGCGGTGATAAATGGGCGCGTCTACAAGATCCCTCATGGGGTATTCCATTGGTCACCACCCAATCTGGAACGGGTCTTACTGGTGAAATGGGCTATGCAAAAGAATTTCCCGGAGGTATTTGCCGATTTCGATATGCGGCAGATTGTCAGGGAGTTTTACAGGGAGTTTTTCGAGCACGAGTTGACCGACGAGGAAGTTAGAACGATATTACATTACGATAATAATTGAACGCCGCAAAAGGAGTGCATGAATTTGGCCCAGGACTCCTTGGAAAGTGGCGAAACACATCCTGTAAGGGGGTGTTGAAAGTAGCCCCCTTACAGGGTACTTTCCCCGGTAGGGATATTTGGGGTCGAAAGGAAAGAGTCATGACTAGCAAAGCACGATGAAAAGGGCAGTAGAAAAAAAGGGGGTTAATATAGCTCTAATCGTCGCTCTAGTGGCATTACCGATTATAGCCTTGTTTGCCTCTCTCACCTTGGGGCGGTATGAAATATCGCTAGGGAGCGCGTTTAGCATTCTCACCTCACGCATCTTACCAATCGAGCCAACCTGGACTGAGATAGAGGAAACGGTGGTTTTCCAGATAAGGCTCCCTCGGGTGCTGATGGCCATGCTGGCAGGAGCGGGTTTGTCCATCGCAGGGGCATCATTTCAGGGGCTCTTCCAGAATCCGCTGGTGAGCCCCCATATACTTGGCGTTGCGGCCGGGGCCGGGTTTGGAGCTGCCTTGGGAATATTAATCGGTGGCCCGGCAGCAATTATTCAGTTGTTTGCCTTTGCTTTTGGTATCACGGCTATCTTCGGGGCCTACATGATAAGCAGGACGCGAATGGGGAGTTCCCTTCTCATGCTGGTATTGGCGGGGATGATAATCGGAGCTTTTTTCACGGCCTTAATCTCATTAGTAAAGTATGTTGCCGACCCCGAGGAACAATTACCTACAATCGTGTTCTGGCTCATGGGGAGCATGGCCGGGGCTTCCTACAAAGACCTCTTGTGGGGAGCGCCACCAATTTTTATTGGCAGTTCGATACTCCTCCTACTGAGGTGGAGGATTAACGTATTATCTTTGAGTGAGGAAGAGGCACAATCGCTTGGCATTAATGTCCAATGGCTAAGATGGATTGTCATTATAGCTTCCACCATGATAACCGCTGCAGTGGTTTCTCTATGCGGGATAGTGGGATGGATTGGTCTGGTGATTCCACATGTGGGGAGAATGCTGGTGGGCCCCAATCATAAAGTGTTGCTGCCGGCCTGTGTTTCTATCGGTGCCTCTTATTTACTGCTTGTTGATAATGTAGCCAGAGCAGCGACCGCTGCCGAGATTCCTATAAGCATACTCACTGCCCTCATTGGGGCGCCATTTTTTGTATATCTGCTGAGAAGAACAGGGGGTAAATGGGCATGATAATCGAGGTCAAAAACGCTGAGTTTGGATATGACGGGAGAGGCAGTGTGTTCGAAGACGTTGGATTTTCGGTAGGAGAAGGTGAAATTCTTAGCATCCTGGGTCCAAATGGTTGTGGCAAAACCACTTTGCTCAAATGCATAAATGCCTTGCTCAAACTAAGGAAAGGCGAAGTGCTTATAGAAGGAAAGAGAGTTAATTCGCTGAGAAAGAGTGATGTCGGCAAGAAAATCGGGTATGTACCCCAAAGCCATGGCTCGACCTTCCCTTACTCGGTGCTGGAAATAGTGCTTATGGGAAGGGCACCACATTTGGGTTTATTTTCTTCTCCATCGGCTAAGGATGTTGAGATAGCTAAAGAAGCGATCGAAATGTTGGGCATATCTCATTTAATGAATCGGCCTTATTCTCAAACGAGTGGGGGAGAGGCTCAGCTCGTCTTGATCGCTAGGGCGTTGGCAGCAGAGCCAATAGCGCTTCTACTTGATGAGCCAACATCTCACTTAGATCTCAAAAATCAGATGGTTATTCTGAGCTTTTTAGAGAAATTGGGTGAAAATGAAGGGATCGCCATTATAATGACCACTCATTTCCCAGACCATGCCTTATCGATTTCTCATAAGGCACTTCTATTGAGCAATAAGGGAAATGGTATGGTGGGCAACACGGGGGATGTAATCACAGAAGATAATCTAAGGGATATATTTGGGCTAGATGTAAGGATAATTTCGGTTAAAGATGGAGAAAACAGCATCAAAACTGTCGTTCCACTCAGAAAGGGGAGCTTCGACCGAAAGCAAAAACTAAAAGGAGGTATCTACAATTCATGAAAAAGATTGCAATTTATGGCAAGGGGGGCATCGGCAAGTCAACGATTACCAGCTCGCTGTCAGTCGGCCTCTCCATTCTGGGGTACAGGGTGATGCAGATTGGCTGCGACCCCAAAGCCGATTCAACCATCAACCTGACTAATGGTCGGTCGGCTATCCCCGTCATGACTCACCTCAGGGAGCATGGCATCTGTTCCTCGCTGTCGGACGTTGTAGTTGAAGGGGTTAACGGCATCATCTGCGTGGAGGCGGGGGGGCCCACCCCAGGGCTTGGCTGTGCCGGACGGGGCATCATCGCTACCTTAAACACGCTTGAGGACCTGCACGCATTTGCGGTGTATCGTCCCGATTTTGTCTTCTTCGATGTGCTTGGCGATGTTGTCTGCGGCGGATTTGCCATGCCCATTCGAGAAGGATACGCCGACGAGGTCATTATCATGACCTCGGGAGAAAAAATGTCCCTGTTTGCCGCGCGCAACATCAAAACCGCCATCGACAACTTTGCCGACCGTAATTACGCCCGATTGCGCGGTCTGATCCTGAACCGGCGCGGGATTAATGATGAGGAGAGTATCGTTCGGAGGTTCGCCCACGAGATTGACGCTGAGATAATCGGTGACATTCCTCGCGACAATAATATTCAGCTTTACGAAGAGCAGAACAAGACGGTTATCCAGGGGGACCCTGAATTACCGATTTCGCAGGCTATCCTGAATGTAGCTCGCCATATAGCCGGGAATGGGGGAAAATCATGAGCAGCAATGCGTTCTACCTGCCCATTAGCGAAGTAGGAGGTGTGGGGTCACACTGGCAGCGCAAAGTGATGCCATCTAACTGCCTTCATTACTGTCCCCCCAGCGCCGGGGGCTGGGGCATTATCCGGGTGGGGCTGCTCGTTCCCGAGTCAGTGATGCTGTTTGTCTCGCCCGCCGGATGCGGCCGCCACGGTGCGATTGCCGGTATCCAGCTTGGTTTTAAGAAACGCCTCTTCCTCCTGTACCTGGGTGAGGTGGATATCGTCACCGGACAGCACATGGAAAGGATTCCACAGGCAGTGGCTGACATCCTGGCTACGGCCCAGCGGCGGCCCAAGGCGCTACTCATCTGCGCCACCTGCGTCGACGCACTGCTCGGCTCCGACTACGATGGCCTTACCCGGCAGCTGGAAGCTGAGCACAAGATACCAGTGCGCATCTGTCATATGGACCCCATCGCCATGGATGGCAAGACGCCACCGCCACTCACCGTACAGGAGGCCGTCTACAGCTTTCTCCAGCCATCGAGACAGAAGGAGCCTGCGGTCAATATTATTGGCAACTTTGCTCCCATCGATGCCGAGAGCGAGTTCTATGACGTGATGGCTGATGCCGGCATAGGAGCTGTCAGGCATATCGCAGCCTGCTCCAGCCTGGAAGAATTTCAACTGATGAGCCGCTCCACACACAACGTCCTCATCAAGCAGGGAGGCCGTCTGGCCGTGCGACAGATGCAGGAAAGGCTTGGAATCCCATTTTGTTTCGCGCCGGTCGCATATGGTCTTGAGACGATTGCTCAGACTTATCACACTCTAGGGGAATTTCTCGGTGTTGAACTATGTACCGAAAGATATCGTGAAGAGGCTGAAGAGGCTATCAATTCCTATCAGTCCGCGCTGGGGCCATTATCCGTGGCAGTGGGCTCGACGGCAAATGCCAGCCCCTTCGAGCTCGCCCGCGCCTTGACGGAATACGGTTTTCGGGTGCGGTATGTCTTCGCCGACCTGATTCTTGATTTCGATGTGGAGCATGTCGAATGGCTCAAGCATCACACCCCTGATGTCGAGGTGTTTACCAATGTTCACCCGACCATGGTAGACTTTCTCAACTGTGGGCTGATGGCAGACCTGGCGGTGGGGTTCGACGCCGGATACTTCTGTTCCGGGGCAAAAACGGTGCCGCTGACCCTTGATAGTCAACCATACGGTTATCGAGGGGTGATATCCCTATTGCGGGAGATGCTTAATGCCTTTGAGCATCCCTCAAACCACCGAGAGCAGATGTATGCCTCCGGCATGGTTATATAGGAGAGTGTAAAAGTGAAAGGATTGTATAAAGTATTACCCCCGTTTACCCCTGACTATTCAGGGGTTTGCTCAGTATTGTTTGAACTGGGCGGGATCGTGGTGATTCATGACGCTTGCGGCTGCACCGGGAACTTCACCGGTTATGACGAGCCGCGCTGGTATGGTAGCTCAAGTGCTGTGTTTAGCTCCGAATTGAGAGAGGTTGACGCCGTGCTGGGAGACGATAAGAAGCTGCTCGGCAGGCTCGAAAATGCTGCTCATATCCTGGGCCGGAGTTTTGTTGCCATCACCGGTAGCCCGGCACCAATGGTTATAGGGACGGACTACGAGGCTCTCGCCCATATTCTCTCGCAAAGGACGGGGCTCCCGGTGCTTACATTCGACACCAATGGTATGCACTATTACGACCGCGGCGCGTCCCTGGCTTTTATGGAGTTAGCCCGACGGTTCGTGAAACCGGCTTCCATCAGCATTGAGACCGGTGTCAACATCATCGGGGCAACCCCACTTGACCTCGGCAACAGGCAACAGGTGGAGAAGCTTATCTCGCTATTATCCAGTGCCGGGTGCCGGATAGTTTCCTGCTGGACTATGGGCTCTACACTCGATGACATTGCTCAGTCAGCACAGGCTCGATTGAATATCGTGATATCCCGTACTGGTCTTGAAGCAGCACGGTATCTGGAGAGCGAATATAAGATTCCCTATGTGGCAGGTATTCCTATCGGAAGTGCGCCTACCCGTTCCTTTATTGATGCTATCCGGTTGTGGCTTGGCATCAATGGTAAACCGGCCGCACCCCATAATGCCAGCGAGCCAGTGGCCGGCGTCCATAACGCTCTCATAATCGGGGAGCAGGTAACCAGTAATGCTGTCCGCGACTGTCTGCGCCTGGATATGGGGATTACCAATGTAACTGTAGCCTCATTCTTCGGGGTGGACCAGGCACTGCTGAAGGAGATTGACAGGTATCTCGATGGTGAGGACGACTTGACGGCACTGGTAAAGGAGCATCAATACGATGTCATCATCGGCGATCCTCTGTACCGCGACCTGGTAGCACCTTTCTGGGAGGGCTGCTACGTTGCCTTTCCTCATGTCGCACTCTCCGGTCGTCTCTACTGGGACAGCGGCTTCGATTGCATCGGCGAGGCGGGTCTCGCGCTGCTTCGAGAAGGAATTCTAAGCGAATCGAGCGGCATAAGTGTAGCTGAAAGAGTAAAATAAAAAAGTTGAGAGGGAGAACAAATGACAAGCAGCTATACAGGTTGACCCTAGCCATGGAAAGATAAACTGGTTACCTATCTCCCTTAAACGATGAGCTTCATTTCGATGAGGGACATCATCATTATGAGGTGAAGGCATCCAGTGAGCATCACCACATGGTATGTCTCAGTTGTGGCAAGGTTATTGAATTTCATCGACGCCTGTCTCGTTACATAAAGAGGAATGTTGCTGAGGCCAAAGACTTTGATATTACTGAGACCGAGGTCCGCGTAAGCGGCTATTGCGCAGAGTGTCACCGGGGCAAGAGATAATGTTTTGAAGGCGTATTGCAAATGATAAGTATATTTAATAACGATTTAGTGGGGAGGTGAATAAGGGTGACCCTCTGGCAGAAAATATGGAATACCCTTGGCTTTGGCAGATGCAGATGCGGTAGCGTCTGTCATGGGAAAGGGAGGCACATAGAGAGTAGTGCCCTTAAAAAGGTGAGCATTGTCGGCAGCCCGAACGTAGGGAAAAGAGAATGTAAAGCGCCTAAATCCAACCCTTCCAACAAAACATATTATACGAGGAGGTAATGTCAATGGAAGCATATTGCTTTAAGTGCCGGACCAAGAATGAGATAAAGAACCCCGAGCGGGTTACCCTGAAGAATGGGAAGCCGGCGACACAGGGTGTTTGCCCAACATGCGGCACTAAGATGTTTAGACTAGGGAAGAGCTGATTGGGCAGACCTCAGTAAAAATAGCAGATGAGCTTTATTTGATATAGCGAAGCCGGGATAGGTGCTAATGGTGTTAACTCAACTTAGAATTGGTGAGACAGCCAGAATTATGGCAATTGAGGGAGGATGGGGCTTAAGACAGAAGCTGTTTCTGAGTAGCTGTGGTGGGGAATGCGGAGGCTGTGGCAGCCATGTCGACACGCATACCATAGAACCGAGCACAAAGAATGAAGGCCATGAAAGTAAGGAGGTGATGACATAGGAAAATAAAAGCACCAGAGCACTCAGCACATACTCACTCCGAGTGTAGATTTTGCAGCCCACTCCCGGATTGAGAACCAGATACCCACACTCTTCGTATAGAGCGTCCAACCTTGCTCTGGCTCTGGCGGAGCAGAGGCAGTTAAGCGGAAGGTTAGGGAATGATTTAGAGAAGC